>CANIRI010000001.1 GCA_947469815.1 Comamonadaceae bacterium
CCGGCCTTCGGCCTCTCCCCCAAGGGGACTTCCTTCGGGGCGCCACCCAAGGTGACTTCCTTCGGGGCGCCACCCAAGGTGACTTCCTTCGGGGCGCCACCCAAGGTGACTTCCTTCGGGGCGCATCCGGGCTACAACGGCTTGCGGAGAAACATCACTCCGGCTGATACCCCGACAGCTTCACCATCTCCGCAAAGCGCTTCAACTCGCCTTCCATAAACGCCGCGAAATCCTTCGGCGAGTCACCCACCGGCACCAGACGCAGGTTATCCAGCCGCTCCACAATCAGCGGCAGCTTCAGCGCGGTAGCGAACTCCTTGTGCAACTGCGTGGTGATCTTCACTGGCAGCTTCGCCGGCCCGAAGACGCCGTACCAGCTCATGTTGTCCATCATCGCGCCCGGCGCGCCGGCTTCGGCGATGGTCGGCACATCCGGCATGAAGGCCGCGCGTTTGGGGCCGGTGTAGGCCAGCGGGCGGATGCGTTTGGCTTCGATGTGCGGCATGCCCAGCGGTGTGGTCACGAACATCACCTGGATTTCACCGGACACCAGTGCGGTCATCGCCGGGCCTGCGCCTTTGTACGGCACATGCACCATGCGTGTGCCGGTGCGCGCGTTGAAGAGCTCACCCGCCAGATGCAGCGTATTGCCGGGGCCGGCGGAACCGAAGGCCAGCTTCGACGCCGGGTTCTTGCCCAGCGCGATCAGCTCCTGCACCGTGTTCGCCGGCACCTTGGGATGCACCGTCAGGAAATAACCGCCGCCCGAGGCGACGTTGGTCACCGGTGTGAAATCCCGGCGCACATCGTAGGGGAGTTTTTTCTGGGTAAAGGGATTGGTCGCAAACGATGCCGAAGTCAGCAGCAGCGTGTAACCATCGGGCGCACTCTTCGCCACCAGATCGGCACCGATGATGCCGTTGGCGCCGGGGCGGTTGTCCACCACCAACTGCTGCCCGAGTTGCGTCGAGACCTGCGCCGCCACCAGCCGCGCCACCGTATCCGGCGCGCCGGGCCCGAAGCCGATGATCAGGCGCACCGGGCGGGTGGGGTAGTCGGCGGCAATCGCAGGCGCGGCAAGTGCGAATGCGGCGAGGCTGACAGTGAGGATGCGGGTGAACATCGGGTTCTCCTGATCTTGTTATTAGTGTGCAGAGGCCAATTTTATCAGCCGGACTTCGTAGCCCGGATGCAGCGGAGCGAAATCCGGGTCCGCCCCCCAAGGGGACTTCCTTCGGGCGCGAGCGGACGGGTGTGCTGGCGTGATCGCAAAGCGTAACGATTCATTCCCCGGATTTCATCCGGGCTACAAAACTGGAGGAGCGGTGAGGGTGGTGCAGGTCTGACGCACCAGTTCGTCCAGGATTTCATGCGTCTGCCACCGGCTGTTCGTAATAAAAACACGGCGGCAGGAATGCGGTTGCCATGTGGTCGATATCTTCGGTGGATACGCCGCACTGATGAAAATGCTCGCGCCAGTTGTCTACGCCTGAAACAATGGCATCGATCTCCTTTATCGCGGCGGTTTTATTGAGCCCGAAACGCTCGCACTGCGACAGCAGGTTATAGATGCTGGCGGTGCGGCCATACTGTCCGACAACCAGGGCCAGCGAACGCTTGTCGATGGCAACCATGGGTTTGGCTACGAGATCGTAGGCGGGTGACAGGCGCCAACCGCGTCCGCTGCGCAGCGCGGCGTGGTTGCGCGGATGATCGTCGTCATTGGTCACTGCGGCGTTAAACACCATGCGGCGGAACAGTTCGGCGCAGTCGCGATCCGGCTTCTCTGACCAGCGGCGCAACTGGTCGGCGAGCAGCGGGTATGACCATTTGGCGCGGTCGAGCGCGTTGTCATCCGATCCGAGCATGGTCAATCCGCTGACCAGCCCGAAACGCAGATAGCCGCCGCCGTTTGCATCCGTGTGCTGGCGGTCGAAGCGCTGCAGCATCAACACATCGGCGTTGCCGATGGTTTCCAGACGCGCAGTGCAGGTGTGCAGGCCGCATTTGCGAGCGAGTTCCAGCGTGGCGTATTCGACGCGCTGCTGGTTGTAGCGATCATCTTTCGACGGGAATTTGGCGAGCCATAGCGTATTGCCGTCTTCAATGGTGGCTTTAGGCCGCGCGCCACCCATCGAAGTACCGGGGTCGAGTTGTTCAAGCAGCTGTTGTGGCACGCGCTTGCCGTCTTCGATGGCGGCGGCGGCGGCGATCAATCCGGCCAGCTGCTGCGTGCGGTTGTAGTTGCGCTTCGGCGCGGGCGGTTCCGCCTTCAGGCCGAAGCTCAGATTGCCGGCGCTATCCTGCGGGCCATGCAGCAGATAGTCGATTTCTGTCAGGTCAGCGGGGCTGCGGTCAAGTTTGTGCTCGATAACGCGCCGCCCCCAGGCATCGGGAACGGCGTCACGCACGGCGCCGGGGATGCCTTTCAGCTTGGTGAATTCATATACGGTGTTACCGAGGGGCAGCTCGAACGGATCGAACTCGACGGCATCTGCGCGCGCTAGAAAGCGGTCACCGTAGCGAAACCGGCCGACGTGTGTGCCGTCGCGCAGTGGTTCGACTCTGAGCAGTGCGGCAGGGACAGCTTGCAGCGTGCCGGGCAACTGGATGTAGATGTAGGCTTCGCGCTCAGAAGTCATAATTGTTTTTGGTGCTACGCGGTTTGCGGATGCGTTTGGGCAGACGTGAGGTTTCCAGCGTCTTGCCGTGGCTGTCGGCGTCAGGGTCCGCCACGCCATCCAGCGTGTGCTCCAGGCCCAGTGCCCACAAGGCCATGATGTAGGCGTTGATCGACACCCCCGGCTTGCCCAGCTCCAGGGCGCCCAGTGTGTTGCGGTCTATGCCCGCCTTTGCCGCCAGTTCAATGATGGAAAGCTTGCGGCGAGTTCTGGCCAGCCGGATGCGGCGGCCCAGCTCTTTGATATATTGCGTGACGCTTGCCGGCAGTACAGGAAAATCGCCCATTTAGTCAGGCCTTAATCTATTTAACGCCTAAAATATTAGGCTTTGTATTGTTGATAGTCAATCATATTGCCTAATTTAATAGGCATTAAGTGGTTTAACACCTATTAAATTGGGCAATTCACAAAAATTCCCATCATATTTATATGGATTGTTGATTTAAAAAATAAATGAAATCAATTAGTTACATTAAATCAGCCGGGCAACATGTGCGCATGTTGCGAAGATGGCCTGGACCTTGTCCAGTAATCCGGATGTGCATGGGCTCTTATAAGAGCCCATTCTCTGGTTAGTTTGCGCTGACTAGATCCCGGGTTTTAGGTGCAAAATTGATAGCTACAAAGCCTTGTACACCATTGGCGTACAGATATTTAAAGTGTACAAAAATATAAAAACCTCTAAATATCAATATTTAACATAATCCGCCAATCCATAAAGTACAGCTAAAGTACCTGTACACCATTGATGTACAGTCATTAATAGTGTACAGTTGAACGCATGGAAAATGCTGCCCCCATCACCAACTTGAACGAGGCTGACACCCTCGAAGCCGGCCTGCAGACCTTGCGCGGGCACGGCTTAGTTGCGCAGGTCGAGCAGCGATTTCCGGGCGCCGGTACGAATCGCGGGGATGCGCTCGTCCGTATCGGCTATGGCGGACAGCCGGGCGTGGTCTATACCGTTGAGTGCAAGCGCTGGATCACGCCGAAGACGGTGGGGGCGATTGCAGCACGGATGCAGGAGCTGGGCCCCAATGCGCTGCTGATGACTGGTTACGCGACGCAAACAGTCGCTGAGCAACTGAAGGCGCAAGGGATTGCGTTTGCCGACGCTGCGGGCAACGCCTACCTGCGTGGTCCGAATTTTCTGATCTGGGCGAATGGCCGGAAACCGCTGACAGAGAACAAGGCACCTCGCGCCGGCCGCGCGTGGCAACCCGCGGGGATCAGAGTCATCTTTGCGCTGCTGTGCAATCCGGATTGGATCAACCTCGGGTATCGCGATTTGGCGGCACGCGCCGGCGTGGCCAATGGCACCGTCGGACAGGTCATGCGTGATCTGGACGAGCAGGGATTCCTGGTCAAGCCGCGCCGTCGCAAGCTGGGGCGTCAACTGGTGCAACGCCGCCGGTTGCTTGACCGATGGGTGGAGTTTTATACCGGCACATTTCGGCAGACCACGCTGCTGGGACGTTACAAGGCTGATAACTTCGAATGGTGGAAAACACTCAATGCCAGGAAATACGCCGTCATGCTGGGCGGTGAGACGGCAGGCGCGATCCTGACGGAATTTCTCAAGCCGGGCATCGTGACTGTGTATGGCCGGGATATACCGCCACAGTTAATGATTGAGCATCGCCTGCGCAAAGCAGACGACGGCAACATCGAAATCCGCCAGCGTTTCTGGACTTTTGATTACGACTGGAATCATCCCGATCTGACACCGCCGCTACTGGTCTACGCTGACTTGCTGGCGACCGGCGATGCCCGCTGCATCGAAACCGCGCAGAAAGTCTACGATGGCCACCTTGCTGGACTTGTCGCAGAAGGGTGATCTGCTGCTGGGCGCGGTGAGTGCGAGTGCGGCGAGGCTTGCGCTGAGGATACGGGTGAACATTAAGTCCTCCTGATCTTGTTATTAGTGTGCAGAGGCCAATTTTATCAGCCGGACTTCGTAGCCCGGATGCAGCGGAGCGAAATCCGGGTCCGCCCCCCAAGGGGACTTCCTTCGGGCGCGAGCGGACGGGTGTGCCGGCGTACTCGCAAACGGCAACCACTAATCCCATGGATTTCTCCCCAAGGGGATTTCCTTCGGTGCGTGCTCAATCGGGCTACGAAACTGACGGATGATGATTGTCGTCTGTGGCAACGCTAAGGCTAATCATGTCCGACATGATGTGCATCATCATCATCATGATGTTGTCGCATTAAAGCGCCGCTCGAATTCCTCGATCTTCGCAAGAATTTCAGGAAATTCCGGGGCGTCGCTGAAAAACATGGTTTCCCGCATGCTGTCGTAGTCTCGCTGCCAGCCGGTCATCTGGTTTTGCGTTGGCATCAGCCGCAGTGTTCCGGGTTTCAGCGTGGCGTAATCCATCCACGTATAACGAAAATACACTCGCCGATGGGCGGCAATGCGTTCGAACAGGCCGGTATCGGCGAGCGCTTGATCTGCAATGCCGTGTTTGATCAGGCACCAGACATCGTAATAGTGGCGGGACAGGCGGGCGCCGCGTTTCTTGTCTGCCGGCCGGTAGGTCTCTTCGTGCAGCAGCATGACTTTTTCCCAGAACGTGCGGCGTGGCGCCAGGGCGCGCACAGTAAACCGGCTGGCGCCGAGCAGGTCGGGAATTGCGCCGTTCAGGTAGGGTTCGATCTGGGGTGTTTCGGCGGGGTCGATGTCCGATCGCGCGCCGAGTTCGATCTTGACCCGCGGGGGCACGTAGTCTCCCGCACCGAACACCGTCGGGTAATGAAACAGCAGGGTCTGATTGTCCGGGTCGTCGGCATCGGGTTCGAGTTGCCAGACGACGCCGGCAGGTAGTTTTCCAGTGATGCTTGCGTGCAGCGCCGGCTGCAGGGATTCGCGGATGCGGTCCTGGGTGGTTTTCCGCAAGGCGTCGAGTGCCAGGCGTTGCTGTTTGCGGCTGGTGGCTTTGCCCGGGCTGTGGTCGCCGCCGAAACCGAGAAAATCGCGGTCGATGACGACATCGATATCTTCGGAGAAACGGTCAATCAGTTGCCATGCCTTGGAGAGCGACGTGCCGCCTTTGAAGGTGAGGTGCGCACCCCACTCCGGCAGGGCAAAGAGTTCACGCAGTGTCCAGCAGACTCAGAAATCCTTCTCGATGCTGGCCGCACGCAGGCGCATGCGCGATTCCGCCTCCTGACACGCCGCGCGCTGGTCATTCGCCGGGAGCGTGAGGTAAGCGTCCATGCGCTACCTGGCGTCTTTTGCCAACTGGTGAAAGATGTCACCGATCCACGCCGGTGCATAAGCGGCATCCTGCAGCAGTGTGGACTTGTCTTTGGGTTTCAGATTGCGACGTAATTTCGCAATCACGGCATCGTCCACGTGCCGCTGGCCCAGCCAGCGCAAAGCCTGAATGACAGTGCCACTGATGCGGCCGGCGGTAGCCATGTTGCGCGGGGTGGTCTGCTTGAGCACGATTTCCTGCTTGCCAATCCTGACCCGGCGGCTGGAGCCATCGGTCAAAAATACCAGCCGCACCGGTACCTGATCAGAGAGGCCGAGGATATTGGCGGCGTAGGCACCGGAGGGTTGCAACCGTATGGCGTCGCGGCCTTTGAGGGCGTTGGCAATGGCGTTGGAGTCCGCGGCCAATGTGCCGAAGCGGGGGTGTTTTTGTGGCACGTCGTAGAGGCCGCGGGCGAGCTTGCGGATGGTGCCGGCGCGGGCATAACGCATGAGCGCGAGACCCACGGCCGTGCGGCTGCCGAGGTCAAGAAAATCCGCAGGAGTGAACACCCAACCCCCTCCCTTAGCACGTATTCGGCTAAGAAGCTGATTATCAACGGATTTTAAGTGTTTTCCCATGGTGAATTTGAAGCAAAAGATACCCTGTTTTTGTTTCAAAAACAAGCGAAGTTGATGCCGGGCTGTCAGGGCGCTGACGCTGCGACGCCCTGCCGAAAGCGTTGCTGAGAATGACCCGCGTTTCCCTTCGGACACCGAATTCCGCACGCGCTGTGTTACAAACCCCCATCGCTCGCGCCGCAGACCCACCCAGCGGCAGAGCCTTGCTTCCAGCAACAACAAACAGGGGATAACAAGAATTGAAAGCCATTTATTTCCTAAAAAACGGAGGCCCCGAAGTCCTCCAATACGGCGAGCAACCCGACCCCATCGCCGGTGACGGCCAGGTCGTCGTCGACATCCACGCCGCCAGCGTCAACGGCGCCGACTGGAAAATCCGCTCGGGCTACCACGGGCCGACCCAAAAATTCCCGCACACCCCGGGGCGGGATTTCTCCGGCATCGTCAGCGCCGTCGGGCCCGGTGTGACGGATTTCAAAACGGGTGACGCCGTGTTCGGCGTGGTGGAGGCCAGCGACGACGGCTGCTATGCCGAGAAGGTGGCGATCAACGCCGCCATCATCACCAAAAAGCCCGCGCAGTTAAGCCACATCGAAGCCGCCGCGCTGGGGCTGATCGGGCTGACGGCCATTGTCTCGATAGAAAACGCGCTCCAGGTCAAAGCCGGCCAGACCGTGCTGGTGCAGGGCGGGGCGGGCGGTGTCGCGAGCTTCGGGCTGCAACTGGCCAAACACTTGGGCGCGCGGGTCATCACCACCTGCAGCGCGGCCAACGCCGACTATGTGAGGAGCCTGGGTGCCGATCAGGTGATTGATTACAACAAGGAAGATTTCACAAAAGTGCTGAAGGACTGCGACGCCGTATTCGACACCGTGGGCGGCGAGGTGGCGAAAAACGCCTTCAAGGTCATGCGCCCCGGCGGCCGCGCGGCCTTCATCAACGGCCCGGCACCCACACCGCCGAGCGCGGACTTTGCATCGCTGAAGCCCGACGCCACGCGCAAGCGCGAACATCTCGACCGAATTGTTTCACTGGTGATCTCGGGTGCGGTGAAGCTGCCGCAGATCACCACTTATGCGCTGGCGGATGCGCAGGCTGCGCATCGGGTGAGCGAGGGACGGCATTTGCGGGGTAAGTTGGTGTTCAAGGTGCGTGATTAAAATTGTAATAAAATCATATAGTTATAATTAATTGAAGGGTTGTTTGTCGCGGACTGGAGTTGCTTGAAAGTTCATCAGGGTTGAACTATAGTTCATCATCAATGAACTATCGTAAAGACCCCGCCATGAGCCAGCTCGGCGACACACTGTTTAACGAAACCCAGCGCAGGCTGCTGGCCCTGCTGTATGGCAAGCCGGAGCGAAGCTTTTATTTAAAGGAGCTGTTGCGCATGACCGGAATGGGCGTGGCCACCATCAAACGCGAACTCGACCGCATGCGCGCGGCCGGCATGCTGCGCATGAACCGCATCGGCAACCAGCACCACTATCAGGCCGATCCGGCTTGCCCGATCCATGATGAACTGCTCGCGATCGTTCGCAAAACGCTCGGATTCACCGAAGCGATCCGCGATGCGCTGTCGCCGCTGTCGGACAAGATTGAATGGGCGTTTGTGTTCGGTTCTGCGGCCAGCGGCAAAGAGACACCGGGCAGCGATATTGACCTGATGATCATCGGCGAAGCGGGATTCAATGAAGTGATCAATGCACTCTATCCGCTGCAGGAGGCGCTGGGGCGCGAGGTCAACCCGAAGATCTACCGCCGCGCTGAATGGACCGGACTGCTCGACGCCCGCGATGCTTTTGTCGCCAGCGTCATGGCGAGGCCGCGCCTGGACGTGATCGGGAGTGGCATCGCATCTGATCATGGGTCTGGATCATGAGCCTCGATAATCTGGTCGGCATCAGCCTCGATCGGGTGACGCCGGATGCGACCGCCATAGGTCGTTTGTTGGGCGCGGCCGCGCGCAACATTGCCGATGCACAAGTCAATGCGATCAGCGCCGAAAACCGCTTCGACGCGGCCTACAAAGCCATCATGCAACTGGCCAACGCCGCGCTCCAGGCGCAGGGTTATCGAACGTTGACGAGCAAGCCTGGCCACCACATGACCATGATCCAGACGCTCGGCCAGACCGTCGGCCTCACGCGCGAGACGGTCATCGCACTCGATGGTCTGCGCAAGCAGCGCAATGTGGCGGATTATTCCGGCGACATCGTGACGCCTGCCGCGGTGGAAGCCTGCCTCGCGCAGGCGCAGGCTTTGCAGCAGGAAGTCTTGCGGTGGTTGAAACAACACAAGCCGGAACTGAGCGATAACAAGTGATGCGAGGCGCACGCAGCAGCATACGACAGGCAAGTCGCCGCCGCGGCGCGGACCGCGTCATCGATTACAACAAAGAAGACTTCACGAAAGTGGTGAAGGACTGCGACGCCGTATTCGACACCGTGGGCGGCGAAGTCGCGAAAAACGCCTTCAAGGTGCCGCGCCGCCTTCATCAACGGCCCGGCCCCGACACCGCCCAGCGCAGACTTTGCATCGCTGAAGCCGGACGCCAGCCGCAAACGCGAACACCTCGACCGCATTGTTTCACTGGTGACCTCAGGCGCGGTGAAGCTGCCGCAAATCACCACTTATGCGCTGGCGGATGCGCAGGCTGCGCACCGGGTGAGCGAGGGGCGGCATTTGCGGGGGAAGTTGGTGTTTAAGGTGCGGTAGAGCACGCGAATTGAATTGCACTTCATTCTTTTTTGGGAAATGGGATTGGTCGCGAACGAGGCCGACTTCAGGGGTAGCGATGTAACCATCGGGCGAGCTCTTCGCTACCAGATTGGCACCGATCTGCATGGTGTCCTGGCTCGCCACTGGCTGTCCTAGCGCGGGGAAGGTAGTGCCACCATTTTAACGCCCATGACGAGAAAAAATATAATAAAAACAATAGGTTGTTAATTATCGTGGTGCGAAATAACCTCACTCCGAAAGGGCTTGCAGATGCATAGAACGTCACGTATGTTATATAACATACAGTGTTTTTCGGAGGCCAGAATGGCTAAAGGTTCAAGCGGTCGCGTAGTAATAGAAGTCGACCCAAATTTGAAGAAAGACCTATATGCATCCCTTGATCAGGAAGGGATGACGCTCAAAGATTGGTTCATAAAAAGTGCGAATCGGTACGTTGCTGAGCAAGTTCAACCTAGCTTAGCTTTGCCGTTTGCCGAAAAAGAGGGGGGGCGTCAATGATCCCTTTGACCTTTGAAAGATCTTCTTTCGGGCGCCACGAAACGTTCCCGCTTCGGTTTGGCTGGCTAACAAAAGGCATAAGAGCGTGGGCTAACGATAACGACATCTTCGAAAAGGATGAGGCTATCGTTGAGCTGGGTGTCGGTAAGAATATGGTCGAAGCGATTCGATATTGGATGATTGCATCGCAAGTCGTTATTCCTAATGGTAAAACACTGGAGCCGACTGAAATTGGGAGACGCTTATTTTTTGAAGATGGTTGGGATCCGTTTCTTGAGGACGATGCAACCATTTGGCTTATTCATTGGTTGCTTGCATCTAATCCTGCTGATGCCACAACAACCTTTTGGTTTTTTAATCGCTTTCATAAGCCAGAATTCACCGGAAAAGAGCTGCAAGACGCGCTAAGTGTATTCATTCGTGAGAATCTTCGGTCGCGCGTAGCTTCAGCGACGCTCAAGAATGACATTGGACTGTTGTTGCGGATGTATGAGCCATCTCGCGTATCAAAGGCTATTCCGCTTGAAGAGGGGCTGGATTCACCGATGGCGCTTCTACGACTTATTAGTCATCAAGAAGGGACTAAGGCTCATCTATCTAGACCTGAATACCGTACCCGATTGCCTATGGGAGCGTTTGCCTTTTCTGTGGCTCAACTATTCGAGCATACAAAAGAGCAAGTAATCCCTGTGGATCGATTGCTACATGGTGATGGTTATCTTGCTGCGCCAGGAGCTGTATTTAGGTTGACTGAAGAATGTCTGATTGCAAAAATTGAAGCGATGATAGCCTGGTATCCACGAAGCTTTGAGCTTAGGCAGACCGCCGGTATCCATCAACTTTATCGCCTTGCCCCAGTAAGTTCGCTTGATATCCTTACGCATTACTACGAAGAAAAAAATGCGAGGAAAGCCGCATGACTAATTTGGCAAAACTAATTCGAGCCAATACGAATTACACGCGCTCAATTAATCTCGAGAGAGATGGGGATCAGGGCGGCGCAATTAGGCCTTATGTCGTCACGGCCCGTGCAAAGCAAATTTTAGTGCGAATTTCGGGAACGTTGAAGAGTGAGGATGCGCCTCGTTCTTGGGCATTGATTGGCCCCTATGGTGCTGGTAAATCTGCTTTTGGACTGTTTGTAAGTCGCTTGCTCGGAGCAGGAGCAGCTGACGGCGGAAACTATGCAATTCGTACTTTAAAGAACGCAGACCCTAAATTAGGAGCTGTCTACCAAAAATTTCTTCGAGGAGGGGAGGGGTTTTGTTGTATTGCACTTACCGGTAGCCCTGAGCCACTTGCGAATAGATTGATGCGGGCAATGCTTCACGCTGCCGAATCATTTTTGGGAGGACGTCGCGGCCGTGCGCCTAAAGTTATTGAGGAAATTAGAGCCGCTGCGAAGCGTGGTTCGCCTAGCGTCTCTGAAGTCATTGATTTATTAGAAAAGCTCCAAGAAAGCGTGGCTCGCGCAGGTGGCCGCGGCGTTTTGATTGTTATCGATGAGCTGGGGAAGTTTCTTGAATATGAGGCCCGTCATCGAGGGGCAACCGATATTTTCTTGTTGCAGGCTTTAGCTGAACATTCTGTTCGTAGTGGTCCCGCACCGTTAGTTCTTATAGTTTTATTGCACCAGGCTATAGAACTTTATGCGCAATCTTTAGGTGAACAGCTCAAGAATGAGTGGAAAAAGGTTCAGGGGCGCTTTGAAACGGTTCCGTTTCTGGAGTCAACTGAGCAGACTTTGCAGGTCATTAAAGAAGCCATTTCTGCTGAGCTCCCTAAGAAGTCGCAGATTGCCATCGGTAAGCTTGCGGGGCATATGGCTAAAGCACTGGCAGATCTTGGGGCTCTTCCTTCCGGGCTTTCGGTAAAAGAAGCGCAGAATTTATTTGCCAATTGTTATCCCATTCATCCAATTTCATTGCTCATTTTGCCGACCTTATGTCAGCGGGTTGCGCAAAATGAGCGGACCTTATTTAGTTATCTAGGAAGTTTGGAGCCTTTTGGGTTTGCTGACTCCATGTCGCGCTTATCGGTGCCAGGTGAAGACTGTGTCGAGTGGATACGACCAGATGCAATCTACGAATATTTCATACTCAACCAGCCTGGATTGATTTCTGATCAAGCGACGCATCGGCGATGGGCTGAGGTAACTACGGCCCTGGAGCGGTTAGGTGATGCGTCGCCCGAGGAAATCGAATTACTAAAAATTATCGGCCTTCTAAATATCATTGGGGCTCAAGGCGGGTTGAAGGCGTCGGAAGAGGTGCTAGACCTTTGTTTTCTAAATACCTCTCGTAAAACTGGTGGCATCAAAAAGGCGGCGCGAGGCTTGATTGATCGTTCTATTGTTACTTATAGACGCTTCAGTCACGAATATCGTGTTTGGCAAGGAAGTGATTTTGACCTTGAGGGAGCATTACGAGATCAAAGAGCGAAAATTGGCCAAGTAGATGTGGCAGACGTATTGAATGAACTGATGCCGCTATCGCCAATAGTGGCTCGCCGCCACGCCATTGAAACTGGAAATCTTAGATATTTTTCACCAGTTTTTGTGAGCGCAAAGAATGCGACGAACGTTGTAAGGACCGAATCTCCGGTCATCTATGTTGGTTTGGCTGAGAGTCCGGAGCAAGTTGAGGCTTTACAGAAAAGCTTTACGGCCTTGGGCATGTGGCACTCGCCAGCGGTAATTAGTAGTTCCGGGCTGGCTATCAAAGATGCTGTAACAGACGTATTGGCGCTGAAAAGAGTGCAGCAGCAAAGCCCTGAATTAGCGAATGATCCTATTGCGCAAAGAGAGCTCAAGGATCGCTTTTCTACAGCACTGCAAGCGGAATACGAACTTATCAGCGCTATTTTTGAAGAGCCGGACAATTGTGATTGGGTGATTGGTGGGGGCTCGAAGCCGGTTACAAGTAAACGCGATCTACAAATTAAGCTTTCGGTGCTTTTAGATCAGGTTTACGCAAAAGCGCCAACTATCAAAAATGAATTAATCAATCGAGAGCGCCCGTCCTCAACAGCGGTTGCCGCACGGAAAAAGCTTTTGGTGGCCATGCTTGATTCTCCTAAGAGTGAAGACCTAGGAATTGATAAATTTCCGCCGGAAAAAGCCATGTATCGATCGGTACTGTTCGCAACTGGTTTGCATGGCTTTGTGAAGGGGCAAGGGCAGTTTCAGTCCCCACATGAGGCGGGGGGGGATCCTTCGAGACTTCAGCCGATGTGGGATGCGGTATTGGAGCTCTTGGAGAGTCAAAATGGCACGCAAGTTAAGCTGGATGCTATTTACAAGGCGCTTTCTCAACCACCTTTTGGCATTAAAGCTGGACTGCTACCTATCTTTTTCTTGGCTATTTATCAGACGCTCAGAAATGAACTATCGCTGACTGAGAAAGGGCAGTTTGTACCTTTTCTGACTACCGAGATTCTTGAAGGGATTCTTAAGAACACTGACGCTTTTTCTTTGCAGCGTTTTTCTGTGGACTTAACTCATAGTAATGTTTTGGCAAAATATGCTGAGGCAATAACTGGCGAATTACCCGAAGATGCTAACCTGATTGCGATATTGCAACCGTTGGCGAAATCAATACTCGGTTTTCCTGAATATACAAAGCATACGAAACGGATCAGTGCTGAAGCCATTGCAATTAGAGATCTATTCTTTACTTCCAAGGCACCTTTGTCATTGCTTTTTATTGATTTTCCACAAGCGCTTGGTTTTGATGGCATCCAGCTCCATAACGATCCCACAGCCCTAAAGACATTTGCAGAAAAATTTAGAGCTGCGCTGACCGAGCTACGGTCTGCTTACCATGGGCTACTTTCTGATGTTACGCAGATCGTGGGACATGCTTTCGGTTTAGATCAAAAGCACCAGTTGGAAGGGATCAGAAACGTTATTAGAGGAAGATGTGTTGGCCTTGAAGAGCTAACCATTGACCCGCAATGCAAGGCGTTTATTGGCCGCTTAATTGATCCATATGGAGATGAGACGCAATGGTTGGTCAGTTTAGCTAGTTTCTTAGCGCGGAAGCCGCCTGAGAAATGGATAGATGATGACTTAGTTGCCGCTAAATTTAGAATTACTGAACTTGTTGCTCGTGTAAGAGATTTGCGGCAATTGCAGCTTCATTACGAAAAAGCCGGAGGAACTAAGACCGGTGATTTGGAGGCTACGCTAATTCGTATTGTGTCGACTCGCGGTGGGGAGAGCCAGGCACTTGTTACCCTGGATGAGAGGGGGCGAGTGGCGATTCGAGATCGCGCGGCTAAGCTAGGAAAGGTCCTTGAATCTTTACCGACGAGCGAACTCAAATTAGCTGCGCTTGCGCAAGCTGTTAAGGAAATTCTGGAGCGGACTGAACCCCTTGATAAGAATCATGGCAAAGACCCAGTCCAAATCGAAAAAGGAGCGGCGTAAATATGTGTGCTCAACCTGTCCGTCATGTCCTCGGGTTGTCTGGCGGTAAAGATAGTTCGGCGTTAGCCATTTATATGCGTGACAAAGTGCCAGACATGGAATACTTTTTCACGGATACTGGAGCTGAGCTACCTGAAACTTATGAATTTCTTGATCGATTAGAGGGATTTTTAGGGAAGAAAATTGCAAGGTTGAGCTCAGAAAGAGACTTCGATCATATGCTTATGGTCAAAGACAATTTCCTTCCATCCCCAAATACCCGGTGGTGTACGAGGGAGCTCAAAATAGAGCCGTTCGAACGCTGGATAGGTGATGATCCAGCGATCTCCTACATTGGCATTCGTGCTGATGAGCCACGAGATGGCTACAAGGGCAAGCCCAACATTCAGCCGGTCTTTCCCTTCAAAGAGGCTGGTTTGGGAATTGCAGATATTCAGCGAATACTGGCCGAGTCTGGTCTTGGCATACCTGATTACTACAAGTGGCGAAGTCGTTCGGGATGTTACTTTTGTTTCTTTCAAAGAAAGAGTGAGTGGGTTGGCCTCGCTAAACACCATCCAGATCTCTTTGAGCGTGCAAAGGCTTATGAGAAAAAAGCTACAGATGGTGCTAGCGCTTATACCTGGTCGCAGGGTGAAACTTTGGATCAGTTGATTGCCCGGGCGACCGAAATTGAGGCCGAATCTGAAAAGCGCGCGCTTCGAAGCAAGAAAATGACCTGGCAGGAAATCCTCGCTCAGGCAGCTGAGGATGAAGAAGACGAGTCATGTTTAATTTGTTCTCTCTAATTATCATGGTTTAGGAAATTCTTTACCCTGATTTTTCTTGTCACATTCTCAGCTAGGAGTTTTCGGATTGCCGTATCTATTTGAGCAACTTCTTGCTAGAGCTGACGCACCTCAACTTGCCGAGTTAATGCCTGGTGGTGCGGCAAAGCTGCTTAATGCAATAGATCCTAAGCTGGCATATCCCAGAAACCTGGTTAAGGTTTTATTGGCACTCAGATCGCCATCTAATCTACTCAGTGATACATCATCTAGAAAATCATTATTAGAGCTCTTGCCTAGAGATCAGGCTTCGCTATTGATGTCTTTACTTGGGGGGGGCGAGCAAAACGATCCCTATGCTTTTCTTGGTCGGTTCAATTTCTCAAGGAATATCCATTTAGTGACTTTGTTTAGTTTTCTTGGGGTCGGATCCCAAGAAAACGAGAGTAAGGAGTTAAGTCCAAGCGACACGCTTGTCAAAGCTTTTTACCCACTGTTTAGTCATCAAAATAATGCTCTACGTGATGTTCAGTTTAGGCTTTCTACTGAGCCACATCGGGTGTTGTTGCATATGCCAACTGGTTCTGGAAAAACCAGAACGGCAATGAATATTATCGTTGGCCATTTGAGAGAGAGGGAGAGAGCCGTGGTAGTTTGGCTTGCCCACTCTGAAGAGTTGTGTCAGCAAGCCGCTGCGGAATTCGAAAAAGCATGGAAGGTGTTGGGAAATAGAGATATTCGAGTCGCCCGTTACTGGGGAGATTTTGACAGCGATCTGACCGATCTAAGAGATGGAATCGTAATCGCTGGGTTAGCTAAAGCTTTTTCTCGATTAAAAACCGATGACAAGCATTTTCGTGCATTAAGCTCCCGCGCACCTTTGGTAGTGATGGATGAAGCGCATCAGGCCGTCGCACCAACTTACCGGCAGATTCTTGAGCTGTTAGTGCGACCTACAACAGGCGCAAAGCTACTTGGCTTAACAGCTACACCAGGTAGGACTTGGAACAGTCCGGATGCGGACGAGCTGTTATCAGATTTTTTTGCACGGCAAAAAGTCACTTTAAGAATTCCTGGTTATGACAACCCGGTTCGATATCTTATTGACGAAGGTTACCTAGCCACGCCGAAGTTTAGGCGAATTGTTGCCGACTCTAAACTAGAGCTAACGGCAATTGAAAAACGGGCTGTAGAAGAAACCTTTGACCTGCCAACGACGGTTCTTGAGCGACTTGGCCGCGACGAGGGACGGAATCTATTAATAGTTTTTGAGATCGAAAAATTAATCAGGCGTCACCATCGATTGATTGTATTTGCATCTTCAGTAACACAATCAGATTTGTTGGCTGCCGTATTAAGCGCGCGAGGTCACCATGCTGCAAGTGTTAGCTCTCGGAGCACTCCAATCGAAAGGCAGGAGGCGATCGAGACCTACACAAATGACGATGGCGAGGCGCGGATCTTATGTAATTATGGTGTGCTTACAACGGGGTTTGATGCCCCAAGAACTAGCGCAGCTCTTATCGCTCGTCCAACCTTGTCGCTAGTCTTATATAGCCAAATGATTGGTAGGGCAATGAGAGGGACGAAGGCTGGGGGGAATATAGAGGCGGAAATTGTCACCGTGGTTGATCCATCGCTACCAGGATTTGATTCCGTGGAAAGCGCTTTTTCAAATTGGGAAGACGTCTGGAAAGAATCTTAAGGGGAAAGTAATGCAAATTGTACCCGCACATCTAGCAGTAAAAGCGATGCGTGACAACGGCTATAAGAATGCTGCTTATGCGGTTGCCGAGCTTATAGATAATTCGATTCAAGCTAAAGCAACTAAGGTCTCTCTGATTTGCATGGAGAAGGTTGAGTTTGTAAATCAACGAAATCGTTCTCAGATATTTAAGATTGCTGTGTTGGACAATGGCGTAGGAATGAATGATGAGGTCCTACGCATGTCTCTCCAGTTTGGAAATGGCATGAATTTGGAGGAGGCTGCACAAACTGGTATGGGGAAGTTTGGAATGGGACTTCCAGCATCATCAGTGTCGCAAGCTCAAAAGGTAGAGGTATGGACTTGGCGTAATGGCATTGACTCGGCGATATATTCTTTTCTCGATATTGACCAGATTGCGCAGCAGAAGCAGACCGATGTGCCAGAGCCAGTCAATAAGAAAATCCCGAAAGAATGGCTGAAAGTCGGTGATGAATTTACTGAAACAGGAACCTTAATAGTTTGGTCAAAAATAGATCGGTGTATCTGGAAGACCGGAAAGGCCATTATTGATAACTCCGAGTTTGTCATTGGCCGGATGTATCGAAAGTTCCTTGCTAGCGACAGAATTGAAATAAGAATGGCGACTTTTGATTGGGACAATGTAGGTGCGGGCCCATTAAATGACCGCTTTGCTGTCCCTAATGATCCACTTTATCTGACGAGCCCTTCTTCTACTGATGAGCCATACGATAAAGAGCCAATGTTTGAACCGTGGCCTTCAGCTGAAGGCTACGAGCATGTAATAACAGTTAGATTCCGTGGAAGAGATCATAGGGTTTACGTCCGGACCAGCATGGCGAAGAAATCCGCACGTGAGGGCGGGACGGCAGGCAGTCGTTCTTATGGTCGGCACGCGCAGAAAAATATGGGCGTTTCTGTTGTTAGGGCAAGGCGAGAGCTGGAATTAGACGCTAATTGGGCCATGCAGGGTGATCCAAGGGAGCGTTGGTGGGGGGTTGAGGTTGAGTTTTCGCCAGGTTTGGACGAGCTGTTTGGTGTAACTAATAACAAACAGAGTGCCCGCAATTTTGCTGAATGGGCGCATATTAAAGTGTATGATCTATTGGTTGGTGGTAATACGATCACCGCTTTAAAGGACGAGTTAGCAGAAAACGAAGATCCTAGCGGTCCGTTGCTTGAGGTTGCGCATTATGTTCAGAACAGTATTGATCAGATGCGAAAACTCATCCATGCGCAAATGAAGTCTCAGCGTAGCGGTGATAAGCGTCGCTATGGCGAAGGATTTGAGGCGGAACGGGAGGCAACGCAAAAAACAAGAGAACGACAATTGGAGGGTAGGGTCGGGGTTAGCGATGCCGGTGAGTCAAAATCTGAAGAAGAGCGGCTCAAAGATATCGAGCGAGAATTAGAAGCTCAGGGCCTGGATAAAGCCTCAGCTGAAAATATTGCAGCCACAACCGTCGGTGATTCACTTAAATACGTATTTGCCGAGGCATCACAAGACAGCCCTGCATTCTTCTCCGTACAGCCGAAGGGTGGGGCAATCATTATTACCCTGAATACTGAGCATGGTGCGTATAACCGCCTTGTTGATGTTCTTGAGCGAGATCCTGCGGACGCAACCGACGAAAAACTTGCTGAGCGCCTCAATAACGCTCTTCAGGGCTTGAAACTGCTGTTGATGGCCTGGGCCCGCTATGAAGATGAGCAGGGCACCGGGCAGGCAAGAGAGCGCGCCCAAGATGCGCGAGTTGATTGGGGGAGGATTGCACGGCGGTTTTTGGACCGTAGTAATTAATGATAATAGAGTGGAGCCAGCTTGGGGAAAGGTTGGCGTCTGAATGCGCCCAATGCACGCGAGAAGCTGTGCTGGTGGCGCCGTTCATGAAGGCAGCCACATTGAAACGGATAGTCAAAGATTTGAATCCCTTAGTTCCTCTACACTGCCTCACGCGGTGGCGAATGGAAGAGATTGCCGTTGGGGTTTCGGACTTGGAATGCTGGGACATTATTTCTGAGCGAAAGAATAGCCGATTTATGCTGCTGCCGAATTTACATACGAAGTATTACAGATTTGATGGCATCGCGTTTCTTGGCTCCGCTAATATCACAATGGCAGCGTTGGGGTGGTCTACAAGTTCGAATACTGAGGCTTTAGCACGGTTCTGCATTGATGATGTAGATACGTGCAAGAAATTTGAGCGCGACTTACTTACCCTTGCCGTTGATGTGACGCCGGAATTGGTGTCGGATTTCAAGGAGATGATGGAAAACTTTTCCGCTGCCGATACGATGCGGTGGGGAGGGGGTGGTCAAGAGCAAGAGATAGTTCAGGCTGATGAAGGACATGGGAGCAGGTTAGCATTTTGGCTTCCGCGATCGAGGTCGCCTGAATTTCTCTATGACGCTTATAGCGGGCAAGTTGATGCAATATCTAGAGATGGCTTATTGGCGCTTCGGAAAGATTTGTTAGATTTTGATTTGCCTCCTGGATTAGAGAAAACGGTGTTTTTGAATCTAGTGCAGTCGCGTCTTGTGTCTAGTCCAATCATCATTAAGCTTGACCAGTTCTTAACTGTTAAACGTCGCTTCGGGGAAATTCGCACTTGGTTGGCAGCTCAACTTGAGGTGCGCGACGCAAAAGACGAGTGGCAACGTTTGATGCGTTGGTTGCTGGAATTTCTTTCTCATCGCTATACGACAAACACTCCAAATTATTCTGAAATCTTTGGTAGAAAGTAAATCAAGGATGGATAGCCTTAGCGTCGTTAACACTGGATTTCTGTGGCCAATGCTACTCTAGCAAGGGTTGGTGGAAAGGCCTCACTGCTTCAATCGGTTGGACTCTGTGCTTCTAGCATTCTTTGTATCGTCAACTTATAGGTGGTTAGTGTGTACGAGCCACAAGAAATCAGAGCGGAACTGTTGCACGGAGAGGAGTTCAGACATTTTCTCGTTCCCTATGAACGCATATATCTGATTCCATCGATGCCTGGTCTTTATGTTTGGAATATTTATCCGCAAACTCAGGCAGATTACCAATTCGTAGGCGAGTTTTTTGCGCAACTAAAGCTTCGTGCAGAGATATCTGGACATTTAAGACTTCGCTATGTTGGCGACTTATCAAAGCAATATGATTTGCCAAAGGAAGCTCCCGATATGGACCTGCTTAAGGACGTAATGCTTTGTGTGCCGTACGCTATTTATATTGGAATTTCGACAAATCTAAACGCTCGAATCAATGCGCATAAGGACGCATTTGAGTCTTCTTTAAGTGGGCGAAACTATGATGCTTTGAAAGAATTGAAAGAAGATAACGAGGAACCCACTGTGGATACGATTGCCGAATCAAAGAACTTCGGCCAAAGACTTGCGAAAATATGGCCCAGGGGTTTGAATAAGACGAACCTTTATCTTCGCTACGTTGTTCCGAAGTGGTGCGAGGTCAGACGGTGCGACAAAGCCAAGTGTACCTCGACCTGTAGGGATAAGACTAAGCTCGAATTGAGACGTTGCGAAGACCTCGCAAACAGCTTGTTTAATCCGGTTTTTGGAAGGAGATAACGTGAAAAAAAAAGGTCCGCAAGGCGCGCCAATCAGTGCGCAAACTTTCTCACTATATGGAATTTCTGGATCATTTCACGTAAGCCCTAATGGGAAATGGAAAATTCGTCATTTTGCGACGAAAGCATCCGCAAATAACGAAGGCGATGGGGGAAACTGCCTGTCCTTGTTGCGTGAGCTAAAGCCGATGCGGGAACGCGTGGAGGCTTCGAAAATTAAGGACATGGCCTCGTTACTGCAGAGAGATTTGAGTGACCAAAGGGTTGCTAGTGATTTGATACCTTATTTGATCAGCAATCCTAATGGCATTGGTTTTTTCCCAAGCGTATTAGTGGCCTTAGTTCCGAAGAATTTTCTAAACTCAGAAAATGGTGCTGGTTCAACATATCCAGCTCCAAAAGGAAAGGGAAACGAAGTGGATTATCAGGGGTATTGGAGCCTTGAAACATATGAAATGAATGGCCGCGCGTCGGCGCTGTCGAGACTAGCGATCAATCCTGATAAGACTGACCTTGTTGTATTGGATGGGCAGCATAGAGCCAATGCGTTTCGCTATGCGACAAACACATTTGCCGGAGTCAATGATGGGACTGCTATCTATGCGCCATTTTATAGTGAGCTACAAGCGCCTAGTCAGTTTACATCGGAACTGCCAATTACAATCGTATGGTTTGAGCCTAGCAAAGTGGGGCAGCAAGTAACCCCGCTGGAGATCTCTCGTCGCATCTTCGTCGACGTGAACACTAATGCAATTGCCGTTAACGAGTCTCGTAACATTCTGCTGGACGATCGAGAACTCGCTTCAATCTGTACCGCGAGCTTCTATTCGACACTGGCATCCGAGAGTTTCAATTCTAAGTGCCTATCTTTAATTCATGCGGGATTTGATTGCGATGATGAGCGTATGCCATCTTGTGCGCTTTTTACCCCTTCTGTTTTTAGGTATGCATGCTTAATGTTTGCCGTAGGAAAAGATGGTTTCGATGACCTGGAATACAGAGTTACTAGAGATTCGGCGGAGCAGCAGGCAAACACTGATCGGTTGCGGAAATTCTTTAAGTCGCTACCCACAAGTGAACAACCAGCTTTGTCGGTTGCAGAAATTGACCGATCTCGGTTAAATGCAGCATTAGCGAAGACCTTTTCTGGGTATGTATTTGCTGCTTTGTCGAAGTTCGAATTGATCAAACGTCACGTTCAAGCTGGCGATAAGCTAGCCGGAACTTGGGTGTCAGATCAGGATGTGCTTACAGAAGAAACTTGGGGGAAAATATTCTGTGGCGGCGAGGGACTTTATTCCAGCTATATAAGGGCTGGTGAGCGCGATAAAGTCCCGACAAAAATCCGGCTTTATCTAAAAGCAATGAAAAGTATTGACGATGAGTTTTGTCGCATTCGCGCTAAATGCATAGGTGCGGAGCAATCTCTTGTAGACAAGACTTTTGCAACACTATCATCTAAGGCTTCATTGGCTGGATACTTTATGGCCCTTTCATTATTTGTAGAGAAGACCGGTTGGAGTGCTAGGAAGGGAAAGGGAGTTGCACCAGTCGAGCAATTTGTGAATTTTATGAACAAAAGTAATGGTCGACAGTGGGTCAGAATTCTGACCGATCTGAAGAACGGGGCAGTTGGGTCGGAGCTTAATCCTCGATTATGGCCAAACATGCGTAATCTTTATTTGCGTGTACTACAGAATAATGGCGGTGGTACTTATTTCGAAGCAGGAAAGCCTACTCTTCTGCAGTCACCGGACTACAACTTTGCAAAACGACAGGTTGAGCAAAAGATTCAGAGTTATTTTGAAACTAATACTAATGAGAAAATCCCGCCGGCAAAGTTAAGGTCTTTTGTGATGGAAAGTGTAACTGCGTCGATCAAGATCCTGAAGGAATGTGGTATTACCCCACTCGCCCCTAAAGCTTTGCAGAGGGCGGTTGAGGAGCGTGCGAAGGTATTCGCTAAAGAGCATGCGTTGCCAGAAAACAGCGACTAACGTGAATTATTGCAATTTAAATCGTTGCGGGTATGTATGTCCGTTAGTTGATTTTATTAATTTAATTACCTCTTTGGACGGATTTCTACTCCAACTGACGTGAATTGGAAGGTCTGGGCCGTAAAAGTAAATTCGATCGTATGGTGTATTTATTGATACCCATTCCGCTACTTCAAGCATATTTTCATGTTCCACAAAAATGTCTACTGCAGCACCAAGGCGTTCACATATAAATTTTCCGCGCTTGTTCTTTTCGTGACAGGCGTGCTGATCCAGTGATGGTGCAATTCGAGCTGGAATATTCTTAGCGAGCTCTGACGAGCAAAAGCCAAACGTAAGTTTAATCATGCCGAAATAATCGATCACTGGATCGAGTATTTTTGTAGAAAGTTCATAAAGGGCGGTATACGAATCGGGGTTCTTAGGTAAGTTTTGTATATTGGTTTTTTCTTGAGTTTCACCGCATTCAATTAAATCTCGGTAGGTCAAGTATTGACCGCAAAGCGTATCTAAATCCGGGATGGTATTTGTTCTCGCGAGTTGAAATCCGTCAACCTTCCAGCGATTTTCCTCTAGCAGTCGATTGATTAATTCAGGTGATGGCCCATACCCTGACAAATCAACGAAAATTAATTGTTCTAATTCTCGGTCAAATGTCACCTGCTCTGGGTAATTGGCGAACTCTTCATTGATATAACGAGACTTGTTGTAAATGTATGGTGGGGGATATTGCTCACCGTAAGCGTAGTAATCAATATCCTGCTCTCGGAGCTTGATTTTTACGCGCTCTATCATCCGTGGTAACGGGGATCCTACAAAATCGTCGAAACGCATAAGAGTAAGTTTTCCGGAGCGAATGTGAATTTTTATCAGGTCTGCCTCACGGTAGTCGCCATAGAGAACGGTGGCGCAGCCAATATAAATTCTTAGAATGGGGGGTAGTTGCTCAACAAGACTGGTATGAAATTGAAACGATTCACTCTGTACGAGCCAACCAAGCCCGCGCTCAGCAGCTTGCTCACAGGCACAGTTGATGGCAGCAGGTTCGGCGATTCGGAAGAGCAAATCGCGTGAGGCTTGTTGCGCTGCCTTGTAGTCGCCGAAGAATGCCTTTATATCCCTCTGTAAGCCCAGCTCTAGGTGCTTATAAGGTTTACGTTTCTCAAATTGATTTAATGCGAAATAGACCTCTAAGTCGTTAATTCTTGAGGTTCTAGATTGTTCGATCAAAGAGTAATCATTCCGCTCGGCAAGAAATCGTAGTGTCTTGCGAAAGGTGCCAAATCCTGTAATAAGTTGAATTAGGTCAGGCACCTCAGATGGATCAGGTTCGCGACCTAAAGTAATCCAGTGCTCCCAAAGTCGATCTAAGATCTCTTTATATTCTTGATATTTTTCTTCTTTTCGATCTCGACGAACTCTGACTGGACGATCATATTTTTGGACGCTTGCACGGTGCAAGATTGTTCGGCGGCTGCGATACCGTTCGGACAAGAATTGTTGTTCTAAATCCTTATTCTTAAAGATATAAAAAATACCTGGCCCGCAAGCAATTGCTTCTTCCCCTAGAGTTTGTTCGATAAATATTTTTAATTCTGTCTGTGTATAGTATTTCTGAAAAGTACCACGTTTTGTGACGATGCCATCGTTAAATCGGCGACCGTCAATCTCGTTTTGATTGGCCAGCATTGCAGCAACTACTAAGACTTCGTTAGCCAAGGAATAAGCACTACGTAAGGCTAAAATTCGTTCGTCTAAATCTTCAATGACATTAATTACAAAACCAAGATTGACGATATGAGCGGCTGAGATTGTGCTTTCTGGGGCATAGTGCGGATCCCAGCCCGAGGCCTGAAAGCCGTTCTCAATGAGACCTCGAATATCGTCTCCGCGACCACAGCCATAGTCAAAAAGCGTTTTTTCGCTTTTTAAAAAGCCATGTCTTGCGAGGGATTGAACGGGGGCAGAGAAACCATATCGTACCAATGCGGTAAGGTGACGGGATATAGTCCCTGTGTAGTCAGTAAGCGGTGCTTGGATATCTGCGGTCGCAAACTCATCGTTACCAATTGGGATGAGCTGATGACCAGAGATTGCATAGCCTTTTTCTCGAACTAACTTCAACCATTGCTCGCGAAATCCAATATTTGTAGGGTTGTCAAATAGGCCGATCGACTCTGCTGACTGAGTTAATTCCTGGTATTCCTTTATGCGTGGGTGATCAGCGGCGATCAGTAGTTCTTTCCGATGCAAGATCGGAGGATTTTGGGAATTCTCGTAAGTGCGGTAGGTGAAAGTTCCTGCGGCGATATCTACTAGCCAGCTTTGTTTGAGCTCCGGGAAAGGGGCGTCAAAGAAGTCCGCATAGAAAAGCAGCGACACATGCGATTGGTCATCATCAAAACGGGCAATATTGAAGTGCTCGTTCGATAAAACTCCAGCGATCTCGGTTGCTTTGCTTAAGAGGACTTGTAATGCCTCGTTAACAGCAGTTATCGCGGAGACATGTACATAAGTCTGATAACCAACCGTTTTTCCTGGGGCTCTAGACATATAAATCTCTTATAACCAACTGTTTTATTGGGCTATTTTTATTAAGGCTGGATGATGAGGCTTTCTCACTGGTGACCTATGCTTTGAAACAGGGGCGCGGTTGGCGTTAGGTTTGTCAAACGAGGCATTATCATGAGTCGAGATCGTTTCGGAGTCTAGCGAGGTCATCGGATATGCTTGAGCGCTCAAATGTTGAACACCCTCTTTGGCGAAAGAAGGTCGATGCGACTTTTTTGACAGAGGGATCAACTCCGATACCGATCTGGCTTGTTAGCCTGTGGAAAATTCATAATATTTTTGAGACTGTTCGATCAAAGAAGGATCTAGCTGCTTCGGCGCCGATCTCCTTTGAAGGGAAGAGTTACGACGGTAGAGTCGTCAAGATCAAACGCCCTGGGGGCTATCGGTACAGATTGTATTTCGATGCCTCCTTAGCGGATCAGCTTCGAAAGATCTTTTCGATGTCGTATATGAGGGCAATTGAGGGTGAGCTAACATTAGGCAAAAATCACCGCGATATCGAGGCGGCGATTCCCTTTTGGGAGTTCATTGATATTGAGTTTGACGCACGCAAAAGGTGCTTCCAATTCGTTGCACATTACACTCATAAGGCGTGGTTTCCTGAGCTATTTAAGCGCCTTGTCGGATCTGCGCCGATGAAGGAAATCCAGGATGAGATTTCCGGAAAGAATGCGGCGCGAATTCAAAAGCAGGGCTGGAATCCGAGGATTGAATATAAAAATGAAGTGAAGGCCGAGAATGTCATTTATACATTAATTGATACTAAATCCAAGCTGATTTATATCGGGGAGGCCGCTAAGTTGGTTAAGCGTTTTGATGGGGGCCATTCAGATATTCCGGACTGGGATTACTATAAATTTAATCAACTTCCACAAGAGCTTGCCGCGCATCGGTTGGCAATAGAGCGCATGGCTATCAGGGATATGGCGGCGCTACTCGAAAATAAGCGAGAGATTGGTTCATTTAGTATTTCCGATTATAGGTTGGCAAATAGAAAGATCGACAAGTAATTTTCTTATTTTTGGATGCAGGTAAACACGACGTACTTATTCAAAAAATAATTCTTTAAGTGGCTTTGCCGTGCTGCTCGGCTAATCCCCAAAATATTTTAAGCAAGATTGGCGCAAGGTCACTCAAAATAGCTTTGCATATTTCGCTAGCTCGGAGGGGTTTAGGTGGAATAGAAATTAATGGGGTCAGACTGAACTGCCCCGGGTTTTCCGGACACGGTAACTAGGTAACACCGTGTTGCCTTTCGAACTGCATCGGACTGACGTATCCCAGCGATTGATGCTTGCGCCTGCGATTGTAGAACACCTCGATGTAGTCGAAGATCGCCATCCTGGCCGCGTCCCGGCTGTCAAAGTCGATGTGATGAATCAGTTCGTTCTTTAGATTGCCAAAGAAGCTCTCGGCTACCGCATTATCGTAGGCATTGCCTTTGGCGCTCATGCTTGGTCGGATGCCCCGCAGGTGCATGAATTGGCGGTAATCCTTGGCGGCGTAGATCGATCCTTGATCGCTGTGATGGATCAGTCCTCGCCCAGGGCTGCGCTGCTCGATGGCCATCTTGAGTGCCCCCATCACCAATTCCAGATTGGGCCGGTCGCTCATGGACCAACCCACCACGCGCCGCCCGAACAGATCCAGCAAGACGGCCAAGTACAGGAATCCGCTGCGTGTACGAATGAAGGTCATGTCACCCACCCAGACACGGTTAGGCTCGCCAACATTGAACCGTTGCTGAACGAGATTCGGGGCAGGCGGTGCTGTGGCGTGGTTTTCCACCGTGATCCGAAAGCGGCGTTTGCGCCGCGCTTCGATCCCCGCCTCCTTGCGCAGCCGTGCCACTCGATGCTTGCCGCAGGCAATGCCTTGGTCCTTCAGCTCAAGCCAGCTCTTCTTCGCGCCGTATGCCTGACGCGATTGCTCGTGTACTCGCCGGATGTGCACCAGCAATGCTTCATTCTGCCTGGCACGTTCCGATGCCGGCCGGTCACGCCATTCGTAATAGCCACTGCGTGACACATGCAACACCTCACACATGCGCCGGACGCTGAACTCGCGATCATGCCTCTCGATAAAGCCGTACCTCACCCGAGTTCCTTGGCAAAGTACGCTGCGGCCTTTTTTAGGATGTCGCGCTCCTCGGTCACGCGCTTGAGTTCGGCCTTCAAGCGCGTCACTTCATCTTGCTCAGCCTTGACCGGGCGACCGAGCCGTTCCTGGAACGACTCCTTACCCCGTGCCTTAGCCTGCTCCTGCCACTGATAGAGCTTGTTGCGCGCAACGCCCAGCTCCAGAGCCAACTGCGTCGCCGGCTTCTGCCCGAGCTCCAGCAGCTTCACGGCTTCCACCTTGAACTCCGGACTGAAACGCCGACGTTTGCGTTCCGGATTAACAACCTGTCTTTCCTTGCCCATCGAACACCTCCAAGCGTATTGTGACTCCACTTAAAGTGTCCGGTGCACCCGGGGCAGTTCAGACCCCATTAATTTTCATGACAATAAAACCCTGTATCTCGTGCGCGAAACTAAGAGCACCAAAGACTTTCTGAAATTACGCACCAGCGAGGCGGACAAGGTTCGCTGCGGACAGAAGCACTTCGAGGAGCTAGGTGTACCGTTCGCTGTAGCGGTTATGGCGAGCGAGGTTTAGGTCTTAGGGGCCCTCCGGGGTTTACGGATAGGCTTCAATTTTGACGCAGATTTGAACAGGTGCTTCCGGGGTACACCGGGCCAGAGCACGCTTCCACTCCTGTGTACAGGCTGAGTGGCCTAACCCATGGCCAAGTCACTATTCGGGCCCTAGATGGGGTGGGTTCCGCATAACTATTTGATTAAAAAAGAAATAATTAGGTTCCTTCAGCGGCGGACGGGATTTCCGCTCTCCCGGTTGACAGCACTCCCATATGTGAAGAGGCTTGCCCAAGAGCCTTGGACTGATTCCTGGCAAGTTGGGGTTGCTGGTATGCCAGTCGCTTATAGGCCAAGGTGCCATTGCACGGGGGGCGCAGTAAAGGAGATCAAGTATGAAAGATAAAAAAAAGCCAGCTTCTTCCGCTCAAGATTTGAAGCGTCGTAAACGTCCCCCAATGCTGCCGAAATGGATGATAGACCAAATGAAGAGGGCAGCGAAGATAGACCTTTACAGGACAAAACCATCAATTTCACAAATGGCGATTGGTATAAAAATGCAGCCGCATTCTGTTAAAGCTGAGCAGAGAATATTGGGTGGCTTGCTGCTCGACAATTCCACTTGGGATTGCATTTGCGAGGTGATGACGGAAACAGATTTTTACCGCGGCGACCACCGCGTAATTTTTCAACACATCTCGCAGTTAATTGAGAGCAACAAGCCGGCAGATTCGCTGAACGTGGCTGAAAGTCTGGAGCACAGCGGTAAGCTGCTCGAAGTCGGGGGGCAGGCCTATATCGACTCACTTTTAAAGACTGTATCCAGCTCGTCCGAGATTCGAAGCTACGCGGAGATCGTTCGAGAACTCGCGCTCATGCGTCGGCTTACGGCCATCGGCAGTGAGATCATGGAGTCAGCCCTAAACCCAAATAGCAATGACGCGATGAAGTTGATCAAAGAAGCTGAATGGAAAATATTTAAGCTTGCCGAGGCGGCGAGGGATCTAAGTCAGGGTTTCGTCCGAATTGACCCATTGCTGACTCAAACAGTGGAACGCTTGGATATGCGTTTCAGTCAAGAAAACAAAAATGACGTCATCTGCCTGACCACTGGTTTAGGCGAACTTGATCGCATGACATCAGGTCTGAAATCGGGCGAACTTACCGTCATCGCAGCGCGGCCATCCATGGGAAAAACCGCGCTTGCCATGAATATGGTCGAACACGTTGCGCTAGAACTTAAAAAATCCGTAGCCGTGTTCAGCATGGGAATCCCGAGCACGCAATTGGCGGAGCGTATTCTTGGTTATATTGGGCCTGTGGATCTGTATAAATTGAAAGCCGGTACGTTCCATGAAGAAGATTGGCCGCGGTTGATTAATGCTATAGGCAATCTCAACGATGCACAGCTTTACATCGATGAATCAACCAGGCTGACGGCCTTTGAAGTGGCTATGCGCACCAAACGCTTACACAACCAGACCAATGGTTTGAATTTGGTGATTATCGATTACCTGCAGCTGATGTCGGCTTGCAACCCCAGCCGTGATGATCTTGGCCCCGCTGAAATTACCGAAATATTGCACTCGCTTAAAGCGCTCGCGGTGGAACTCAATGTGCCAGTGGTCGTGCTCTCTGAGTTGAATCGAACCGTAGATTCGCGCCAGGATAAGCGGCCAACTATGTCTGATTTACATGAGTCAGGCATTAGCGAGGAGGATGCGGACCTTACTGTCCTTATCTATAGGGATGAGATTTATTTCCCCAAAAAACCAGACGCCAAAGGCAAAGCTGAAGTGATTGTAAATAGGAAGGGAATTGGTTCAGTCGGAACGGTAAAACTGACCTTTGTTGACGAGCGCTCGGGGTTCGTAGATCAGAGCCCTAAGCGGTTTTACTTTAGTTAATGGATGGAGCAAGGTCGATAGGAATTGGGAAGCATGAGTTAAGCGGATTTGTGGCGCCCCATGATGAGGCGCTATCGGATATGTTGAGAACTCCGGAACCTGGGGAAACATGAAGATCAAGAAGCATTCCAGTCAGTTGCCACTGCAATGGGAGCTGCCGCCTGCAAAACATTCTGTTCCGTCAACCTGGTGCGTATATTGCAATACTAATCTACGCAAAGACCGTGCTGTGGTTATCAGACATCTGCGAGATAATCACGGGAATATCATTGTCGACGAAACGTTAATCGCGATAGTAATGGACAACTCTAGTCATCGACGGCTGACTCATGAGTCAAGTGATATCGTTGGATCGCAGAAGGTTAGTGCGGTTGAGGTGGCGAAGCCAAAGAAGAAAAAGGTAAAAAACAAAACTGGCAAATCTGTTTCAAGGCTACGCTTAATTTCAAAGAGGTCTACGCGCTTGTACTCTCTTGGAGCCTGTGATAATTGCGGTAAGAACTCTTCTACGCGTTGGCGTTACGCAGAAAGCAACAGAGGGGCTGTGAACATTTGCAGCACTTGTAAACCGGCACTTCAAAACTACTCCTACGGTAATGTTGACGCACTTGCGGTTTCCCATATAGGGGGAGGTTGGGCGCCTAAAAGTCAGCGAAAAAGGTAAATTCATGGCAATAGACACTGAGTTCATCGACTTCATTGTTCCAATCGCAAGCATCAAGGAAAATTACCCGGGAGGTTGGGCGCAGTGCTTGAGTTATGGCTATGAGTTGAGGGCGGCCAAGGCCTTGGGTGCAAAAAATCACTCAAAGTAGCAAAGCTACCCCTCAGGAGCTGGAAGGCAATTTCGTGATAATTTTCTCTGACGCACTTTCTTTCTGAGCGAGCGTCGCACGTGATTTAGAATTAATGGGAGCTTAATAGGTTGCCATCCTGAATCGCTTGAAAACAATATTTTTGGAGTCGATGAAATAACAACGGATGGAGCAACGCGCGAGCCGCTGCCGGGTGAGCGGTCGGCGGATGAGATTCGGAAGATTGCGGCGGGGTTGAAGTAGGTCTTGTAGCCCGGATGTAGCAACGCGCGCCCCGAAGGAAGTCACCTCGGGTGGCGCGCCGAAGGAAGTCCCCTTGGGGGGGAATCCGGGGAGGGTGGTGGCACGGGGCAAGGGTGGCCCCGGATTCCGGCCTTCGGCCTGCCACCCAAGGTGACTTCCTTCGGGGCGCATCCGGGCTACGGGGTTGCAGCCGCG
>CANIRI010000002.1 GCA_947469815.1 Comamonadaceae bacterium
AAAACCCCTTGCGCCCATTGCTGCACCGCCCTGTGCTGCTGCGCATCGGACATGCGCCCAAAGCGCAGGTACAAAGTCCACAAGCCCCCCAGCGCGTGGGCCAGCAAGCGCAGCATGCGCCCAAGGGCCGCCACTTGCCGCAGCAGACGCGTCATGGACGCGGCTTAAGACGCTGGGTCGGCACTGAACACCAGACGCCCGCCGACCACGGTGTGGTGAACCCGCCCGGGCAACTCATACCCGTCAAACAAGGTGTGTTTACCCTGGCTGCGCAGGGCCTGCGGAGTCACGCGCCAGGAGGCCAGCGGGTCGAACACACACAGGTCCGCCTGGCAACCCAATTCCAAGCGCCCCGGACTGGCCTGGTGCGCGCGGGCCGAAGCGCCTAGCAACTCCGCGCTGCGGTGGGTGACCACACCCAGGGCCTGCGGCAGCGGCACCTGGGCTTCATCAGCCCATTTGAGGGTCAGGCTGAGCAGCAACTCGAGCCCCGTGGCACCCGGCGTGGCTTCGCTGAAAGGGAGCGCCTTCTCATCCGCGCCCACGGGGGTGTGATCAGACACCAGCAGATCCACAGTGCCATCGGCCAGCCCGGCGCGCAAAGCGGCGCGGTCGGCCTGCTGCCGCAGCGGCGGGGTCAGGCGGGCGCGGCTGTCAAAGTAACCAATGTCCACATCGGTCAAATGCAGCGAGTGGATGCTGACATCACAGCTCACCGGCAGGCCTTCGGCCTTGGCCCGGCGCACCAGTTCAACGCCTGCGGCGCTGCTGATGCGGCACAGGTGCACGCGGGTGCGGGTGCTGCGGATCAACTCGAAAATCGTGTGCAATGCAATCGTCTCAGCGGCCACCGGCACGCCGGACAAACCCATGCGCGTGGCCAGCGCCCCGCTGGCGGCAATGCCGCGACCCAGATACATATCCTGCGGCCGCAGCCAGACGGTGTAGCCAAAGCTGGCGGCATATTGCAAGGCGCGTTGCAGCACCTGGGTGTCGGCCAGCGGCACTTCGGCTTGGCCGAATCCCACACACCCGGCCTCAAACAGCTGCACCATTTCGGTCAGCACTTTTCCGGCCAGACCGCGCGTCAGCGCACCGATGGGAAACACCCGCGCGCCATGCAGTTTGCGGGCGCGAAAACGCAACATGTCGACCAAGCCCGGCTCATCCAGCACGGGGTCGGTATCCGGCAGGCAGGCCAGGCTGGTCACGCCGCCCGCCACAGCGGCGGCCAACTCCGAGGCCAACATGCCCTCATGTTCGTGGCCGGGCTCGCGCAGGCGCACCGCCACGTCGACCAAGCCGGGAGCCGTCACACACCTTTGCGCGTCCAGAGTGCGCTCGGGCGTAAAGCCATCCGGCGCGCGGCCCAGACCGACGATGCGCCCTTCAGCAATCGCCACATCGCCCACGCTATCCAGGCCGCTGGCCGGATCGATGATGCGTCCGCCTTGAATCAGCAGCTTCATGCCTCGTTCCCCGCCACGATGCTCATCACCGCCATGCGGACCGCGATGCCGAAGGTGACTTGCGGCAGGATGACGCTTTGCGGCCCGTCAACCACGGCCGAATCCATTTCCACACCCCGGTTGATCGGCCCCGGGTGCATCACGATGGCGTCCGGCTTGGCGATGCGCAAGCGCTCTGGCGTTAAGCCAAAGCGCTTGAAATATTCCTGGCTCGAGGGCAGCAGCGCGCCGCTCATGCGCTCGTTTTGCAGGCGCAGCGCAATCACCACATCGCAGTCGCGCAAACCCTCGTCCAGCGTGTGGCAAACCCGCACGCCCATCTGCGCCATATCCGCCGGCACCAAAGTTTTAGGGCCGACCACGCGGACTTCGGCGCAGCCCAGGGTGGTCAGGGCGTTGATGTCCGAGCGCGCCACCCGCGAATGCAGCACATCGCCGACGATGGCCACGGTGAGGTTGGCAAAGTCGCGCTTGTAATGGCGGATGGTGTACATGTCCAGCAGCGCTTGCGTGGGGTGGGCGTGGCGGCCGTCACCCGCGTTGACCACATGCACATGCGGCGCCACATGCTGCGCGATCAGGTAGGGCGCACCCGATTCGCTGTGGCGCACCACAAAAATATCCGCCGCCATGGCACTGAGGTTGGAAATCGTATCGAGCAGCGACTCGCCCTTGGACGCGCTGGAGCGCGCGATGTCCAAATTAATCACGTCTGCCGACAAGCGCGTGGCGGCGATCTCAAACGTGGTGCGGGTGCGGGTGCTGTTTTCGAAAAACAGGTTGAAGACGCTTTTGCCGCGCAGCAGTGGCACTTTCTTGACCTCGCGGTCGCTCACCGAAACGAAGTTGGACGCAGTGTCCAGGATGTGCATGATCAAGTCACGCGACAGGCCTTCGGTGGACAGCAGGTGAATCAATTCACCGTTTTTGTTGAGCTGGGGGTTGTGGCGCTTGGACATGGGTGAGCTCGTCAAGTCCATCAGTCCGCACGCAGCGGTTTGGTTTTGAGGTCAAAGCGCAGGCTGCCGTCTTCCGTGCGCGCCAGAGCCAGTGACTGGGTCGAAGGCAGGCTCACCCGCGCCGCAGCAAAGTCCGGCTGGATGGGCAACTCGCGCCCGCCCCGGTCCACCAGCACCGCCAGCTTGACGCTGGCCGGGCGGCCGTAGTCAAACAACTCGTTCATCACGGCGCGCAAGGTGCGCCCGGTGTAGAGCACGTCGTCCACCACCAGCAAATGCGCGCCATTGATCTCGAAAGGCAGCTGCGTGCGCCCGCCACCACCCAAGCCGCGCTGGGCAAAATCATCACGGTGCATGGCCGACGAAATCACGCCACAGGCACCGGGCAGCGCCAGATCGGTTTGCAGCCGCTGCGCCAACCAGGCCCCGCCGGATGTGATGCCAACCAGGCGCGTGTCAGCACGGCACAGCATCCGCGCGCCCTGCAACAAATCGGCGTACAGGGCCTGGGCGTCCAGCGTCAAATCGCTCATGGCAAGTCCTGCAAAAATTGGTTGAGGATGATGGCAGCCGCCGCCGCATCCGGGTCACGCGCGCCGCTGGCCAGTGCCTCGGTGGTGCTGTAACGCTCGTCCACCTCGAAGACCGGCAGGCCAAAGCGGCCGTGCAACTGCCGGCCGAATTTGCGGGCCCGCGCCGTGTTGTCATGCGCCGCGCCGTCCGGGTGGTAGGGCACGCCGATGACGATGGCGTCGGGCTGCCACTCTTTGAGCCGCTGGGCCACCTGGACAAAACGGGCATCGCCTTCGGCATGGATGGTGGCCTGCGCCTGCGCGCTGCGCAGCAAGCGGTTGCCCACCGCCACGCCGGTGTGCTTGGTGCCGAAATCAAAGGCCATGAATGTTTGCAGCGTCGCCGGTACCACAACAGGGCTCAGGGCGGCTGCGGCGCTCATGCGTTGCCCGCCTGGGTGGAAATCATCCAGGCTTGCAAACCCAGCAGCCCCAGGGCCCGGTCATAGCGCTCGGCCATGGGCGCGTCAAAAATGACGCTGGCGTCGGCCTCCACCGTCAGCCAGGCGTTTTCTTTGAGTTCGCTTTCCAACTGGCCTTCGCCCCAGGCAGCATAGCCCAGCGAGACCAAAACCCGCTTGGGGCCGCCGCCGGTGGAAATGGACTCCAGCACATCGCGCGACGTCGTCATATCCAGACCACCGGGTACGCGGATGGTCGATTGGTAGGGAGAGGCCTGCTCCGGCTCACTGGACCCGAACACCGGGTCGTGCAGCACAAAACCGCGGTCCTGGTGCACCGGGCCACCCTGCAAGACAGGGCTGGCGGCCAAATCGGTGCGGGGCATGGCCAGATCGATCTTGACAAACAGCGCCTCCATCGAGATGTCCACCGCCTTGTTGATCATCAGCCCCATCGCGCCTTGGTCGTTGTGGTCCACCAGATACACCACACTCTTCGCAAAAAAGGCATCTTCCATGCCGGGCATGGCAATCAGAAAATGGTTGGTGAGATTGGTGGGTGCAGAATCGCCGGACATCGAATCATTTTAGCCACCGGCATGTCCGCAACATACCTCGCACCCACCCCGCAACTCCCCACCGCGCTGGTCTGGCTGCGCCGCGACCTGCGCCTGCATGACCATGCTGCGCTGCACGCGGCCATTCAATCCGCGCAACAAGTCGTGCTGGTGTTTGTGTTTGACACCGGCATCCTCGACCCCTTGCCGCGTTGTGACCGGCGCTTGGAGTTCATACGCGACTCGCTGGTGGAAATCGACGCCGCCCTGCACGCCATGGCGCCCCACGCCGGACTCATCTGCCGCCATGGCGACCCGCTGGCGGAGATTCCCGCAGTGGCCCGGGCCGTGGGCGCGGGTGTGGTCCTTGCAGCGCACGATGACGAGCCGCAAGCCCTGGCCCGCGACGCGGAGGTGGCGCAAGCACTTTCAGCCACCGGCATTCAATGGCACAGCGTGAAAGACCAGGTGGTCTTTGAGCGACGCGAAATTCTGACCCAGACCGGCAAACCCTATGGCGTCTTCACGCCCTACCTGCGCGCTTGGCTGGTCCGCCTGGAGGCGGCTGATCTGGTCGATGTGGCGGAGCGCGACACGGATGGGCTGGCGCAGAAACTGGCCCCTGTCGACGCGACGCTGGCATGCGGCGTTCCGTCCTTGTCCAAGCTGGGCTTTCAGACCAGCAATCTGCGCCAGCTCGGCATTACGCCGGGCAGCAGCGGCGCACAGGCCTTGCTCAAAGATTTTTTACCGCGCATGGGCGCTTATGAGGAACGGCGCAATTTTCCCTCGGTCAAAGGCCCGAGCTACCTGGGCGTGCACCTGCGCTTTGGCACGGTGTCGATCCGCGAACTGGTGCGCGCCGCCCTGCCCGCGCAGCGCAGCGGTGACCCGGGCGCGCGGGTGTGGCTGGCCGAGCTGGTGTGGCGCGAGTTCTATGTGCAAATTCTGGCCAACTTCCCGCACGTGGCGACGCGCGCATTCAAACCCGACTACGACGCGATTCAGTGGGACGGGGATGAGCTGGCACAACAGCGCTTTGCCGCCTGGTGCGCGGGCCGCACGGGCTATCCGCTGGTGGACGCAGCCATGCTGCAATTGAACCAAAGCGGCTATATGCACAACCGGCTGCGCATGGTGGCGGGCAGCTTTTTGGTCAAACACTTGGGGCTGGACTGGCGCTGGGGCGAGCGTTATTTCGCGCAGCAGCTCAACGACTTTGATCTGGCCTCGAATAACGGCGGTTGGCAGTGGGTGGCGTCGAGTGGCTGCGATGCACAGCCCTATTTCCGCATCTTCAATCCCATTTCGCAAAGCGAGAAATTTGACACCCAGGGTGCTTTCATCCGCCGCTACCTGCCCGCGCTGGCGCAGCTCGACGCGAAAAGCATCCATGCGCCCTGGCTGGCACGGCCGCTGGAGCTGGCCGCTGCCGGGGTGGTGCTCGGCGAGGGGCCTGATGCCAACTACCCGCTGCCCATCGTTGACCACGCGCAGGCGCGCGCCAAAACGCTGCTGCGTTACAGCGTGGTGAAAAAACCGGGCTTGGGTTCGGAGACGGCAGCAGACTGAGGCGCAAGCCTCAGATCTGGACCATCTCGAAGTCTTCTTTGCGGGCGCCGCACTCGGGGCAGACCCAATTCATGGGCACATCGGCCCAGAGCGTTCCAGCGGCAATTCCATCATCGGGTGCGCCCAGCGTCTCGTCATAAATCCAGCCGCAAATCAAGCACATCCAGGTGGTGGTAGTCATTCGGGAGCCCAAAATCCAAAGAATAGAATGGGCGCGATTGTAGCTTTGCGGTATCCCATGGCCCTCTCCCCACCACCCATCTATGTCGAGGACGACGCCGAGCTGCAAGGCGATGACGACGGGCCCTCGGCCTGCGTCATGGTCTTCAACGCCAACGACGCCAGCGGCGCGGGTGGCATCGGTGCTGACATCACTGCCATGTCTTCTGTGGGCGTGCACGTGCTGCCGGTGGTCACCGGGGTCTACGCCCGTGACACCACCGAAATCGTTGACCACTTTGCGCTGGACGATGAAGCGGTCACCGAACAAGCCCGCACGATTTTGGAAGACCTGCCGGTGCAGGTTTTCAAAGTCGGCTTCGTTGGCACGCCGGAAAATATTAGCGCCATCTCCGAGCTGGTCAGCGACTACGCCGAGGTTCCGGTGATCACCCACATGCCTGACCTGTCCTGGTGGCGCGAGGACGCCATCGACCAGTACCTGGACGCCTGCGCCGAGCTGCTGCTGCCGCAGACCACCTTGCTGGTCGGCAATTACCAGACCCTGACGCGCTGGTTGCTGCCCGAATGGAGCGCGCAGCGCAACCCGACAGCGCGCGACATTGCCATCGCCGCGCACGGGCACGGCGTGGCCTACACCCTGGTCACTGGCATCCCCCTGCCCGACCAGTTCATCGAGAACGCACTGTGTTCACCCACCTCCGTGATCCGCACGGAAAAATACGAACGCCTGGAGGCGCAATTTGCCGGCGCCGGTGACACGCTGAGCGCGGCGCTGGCAGCGCTGATCGCCACCGATACCGAGTTGGGCGAAGCCACCAGCGAGGCGCTGAGTTACCTGGACCGCTGCCTGGAAGGCGGCTTTCGCCCCGGCATGGGCCTGGTCCAGCCCGACCGCCTGTTTTGGGCGCACAGCGACGACGATGAAGCCGACGAAAGCGACGACGCACCAGCCGTTGGCGACTTCAGCTTTGAACTCCCGCCGGGCCCGACGCGGCACTGAACGCTTACGATATCCACCGTCTATCTTTTCCCCTTCCACGCACCATGACCCAGCCTGACCGCAACCTTGAACTCTTCCAGCGCGCCGCGGGCGTCATCCCCGGTGGCGTGAACTCGCCCGTGCGTGCCTTCAAAGCTGTGGGCGGTACGCCGCGTTTCATCAGCCGCGCCCAAGGTGCGTACATGTGGGACGCCAACGGCCAACGCTATGTGGACTACATCGGCTCCTGGGGCCCCATGATCCTGGGCCACGGCCACCCCGAGGTGGTGGAAGCGGTGCAAAAATCACTGCACGAAGGCTTCTCGTTTGGCGCACCGACCGAGCGCGAGATCGAGCTGGCCGAAGCCATTCTCAAACTGATGCCCAGCATGGATATGGTGCGGCTGGTGAGTTCGGGCACCGAAGCCGCCATGACCGCGATCCGCCTGGCACGCGGCGCGACGGGGCGCAGCAAACTCATCAAATTCGAAGGCTGTTACCACGGCCACGCGGACGCGCTCTTGGTCAAAGCCGGCTCCGGCCTGGCCACATTCGGCAACCCCACCAGCGCCGGTGTGCCGCCCGAAGTGGTGCAACACACGCTGGTGCTCGAATACAACAACGTGGCGCAACTCGAAGAAGCCTTTGCGCTGCACGGCAAAGAACTCGCCTGCCTGATGATCGAACCGATTGCCGGGAATATGAATTTTGTGCGCGCCTCTGTGCCCTTTATGCGCCGCGCCCGCGAGCTGTGTACCGAGCATGGTGCCTTGCTGGTGCTGGACGAAGTCATGACGGGTTTCCGCGTGGCGCTGGGCGGCGCGCAAAGCGTGTACGCCAAGCAAATACCCGGCTTTGCGCCGGACATGACGGTCATGGGCAAGGTCATAGGCGGCGGCATGCCGCTGGCGGCTTTCGGCGCCAAACGCGCGGTGATGGAACACCTGGCACCATTGGGCACCGTGTACCAGGCCGGCACACTCAGCGGCAACCCGGTGGCCACGGCCTGCGGTCTGGCCACGCTGCGCTTGATCAGCCAGCCCGGTTTTTATGATGCGCTCGCTGCCAAAACACGGGCGCTGACCCATGGTTTGCTGGCTGCGGCGCAAGCGGCCGGTGTGCCATTTAACGTGGACAGCGAAGGCGGCATGTTCGGCTTCTTCCTCATGTCCGACCTGCCGCAAAACTACGCCACGGTCATGCAAACGGACAGCAAACGCTTCAACCATTTTTTCCACAGCATGCTGGACGCCGGCGTCTATTTCGCGCCCGCGCTCTACGAGGCCGGTTTTGTCAGCGCCGCGCACGGCGACGCCGATATCGCCCACACGGTCGATGCGGCGAAATCGATTTTTGCGTCCATGTAAGCGCACCCTTGGGAGCACCTGGCGATGGATGCGGTCCAAATCGAACTGGTCATTGAGCTCACCATCGTGCTGCTGGCACCGCCGCTGTACCAGTACTACCTCTGGCGCAAAGGCAAAACCACCCCGGCGCAGCTGCGCAAAACCCTGAAAATTTTTGCGCCGCTGTATGTGTTGGTACTCGGCGCCATGGCGCTGGTGTTCACCCGGTAGCGGGTACGGCGCGTTACAAAAACCGGTCCAGTACCCGCTTGCTGTAAGCGTCCAGCGCCAACTGGTCCGGCACCAGGTAGTTGATGCCATGCGCGTCGGCGATCAGCAGGGCGTGGGCGCTGCCGATGCGGCGTATGTCTTCGTCGCCGCGCAGCACAAATTCGGTACGGCCCCGGTCGGTCTCCAAGGTCCAAGTGCAGGGGGTTGAAAAGCCGCTCACCGCAACAATGCGCTGAACCACCGGCATGAATTCACGGCGGGCTAGTTCCTCTTCCATCAAACCGCGCGCAGGCTGCGGAATCGCGTCAAGCTGGGGAAACCACGCGACCTCATGGCCCTCAGGGTCGACCAGCGCAATGCCGTCCTGCGGGGCCTGGATGGGAAAAGCGCGCACCGGCACCACGCCGATAACTTGCTGCCCCTGAGGGCCGGTCCAGACCAGCTCGCCAAAGGGCGTACGCACCAGTTGGAAATCAGGTTGCGGTTCCTGGCTCATGGTGCGCTCCCGACTGCGTCCTGCGCGGCAGCGTTGCGTGCCTGCGCTTCGTAGAGTTTGAAGTACGCGCCCTGGGCGGCCATCAGCGCTTCGTGCGTGCCCTCTTCCACCACGCGCCCGCGCTCCAAGACCACCAGACGGTCGGCGCGCTGCAGGGTGGACAGGCGGTGGGCGATCGCAATCGTGGTGCGGCCCTGCACCAGGTTTTCCAGGGCTTTTTGAATTTCTTTTTCGGTCTCGGAATCCACGGAAGAGGTAGCTTCGTCCAAGATCAAGATACGCGGATCGATCAAGAGCGCCCGCGCAATCGAGATGCGTTGGCGCTCACCGCCCGACAAGCCCTGTCCGCGCTCACCGACCATGGAGTCGTATCCATGCGGCAGGCGCAGGATGAATTCATGCGCGTGTGCGGCGCGGGCAGCGGCGACGATCTGCGCGCGGCTGGCATCCGGCAAACCATAGGCAATGTTCTCGGCAATGGTCCCGAAAAACAAAAAGGGCTCCTGCAGCACCAGCCCGATATTGCGGCGGAAGTCGGCAACCGCGTACGACCGTATGTCCACCCCATCCACCAGAATCGCGCCCTCGGACACATCGTAGAAGCGGCAAATCAGATTCACCAGCGTGCTTTTGCCCGAGCCACTGTGGCCGACCAACCCGATCATCTCGCCCGGCGCCATCTGCAGGTTGATGCCCCGGTTCACCGCCCGGTTGCCGTAGCGAAAGCCCACGTCGCGCAGCTCAATGCGTCCCTGCACCCGGTCCACCTGCACCGGGTTCTGCGGCTCCGGCACGCTCGATACATGGTCCAGGATGTCAAAAATGCGCTTGGCCGCTGAGGCTGACTTTTGCGTGACCGACACGATGCGGCTCATGGAATCGAGCCGGCCATAAAAGCGCCCGATGTAGGCGATCGCGGCGAGCAACATACCGACGGTGATGTCACCGTGCGCCACCTGCCAGATGCCAAAGCCCCAGACCACCAGCAAACCCATCTCTGTGAGCAGCGAGACGCTGGGTGAGAAGAGCGACCAGATTTTGTTGATGCGGTCGTTGACCAGCAGGTTGTGGCGGTTGGCTTCGCGAAAGCGACGCGACTCGCGCGCCTCCTGCGCAAAGGCCTTGACCACGCGGATGCCGGGAATCGTATCGGCCAGCACATTGGTGACCTCGCCCCAGACGCGGTCAATCTTCTCAAAGCCGGTGCGCAGGCGGTAGCGCACGTAATGGATCATCCAGCCGATAAACGGCAGCGGCACCAAAGTGATGAGCGCCAGATAGGGGTTCATGGAAAACAAAATCACCGCCGTCATGACGATCATTACGACGTCGCTGGCGAAGTCGGTCAGGTGCAAGGACAGGTAGACCGCGATGCGGTCGCTCTCACTGCCCACGCGCGAGAGCAAGTCACCGGTGCGCTTGCCGCCAAAATATTCGAGCGAGAGCCGCAGCAGATGGTCGTAGGTGCTGGTGCGCAGGTCGGCGGCGATGCGCTCCGACGCCAGCGCCAAGATGTAAGTCTTGGCCCAGCTCAAAACCCAGGCCAGCAGACCCGAGCCGAGCAGGCCCGCCAGGTACCAGCCGATCGTGCTGCGCGGAATATCCTGCCCGTTTTGCAGCGGAATCAGCACTTCGTCGACCAGCGGAATCGTCAAATAGGGCGGCACTTGGCTGGCGGCTGTGCTCAGCAGCATCAGCACAAAACCCAGCAGTAATTGGCCGCGGTAGGGTTGGGCGAACTGCCACAAGCGCAGCAGCGTCCAGGTCGATGGCGGGGTGTGCACGACTTTGGTACAGACCGCGCACTCCTCGGCGTCGGGCTCCAGCGGGGCCTTGCAACTCGGACACAGGGCCTGCGCCGCAGCGGCCAGCGGTACGCCACGCATGGCGCTGCCATGCCGGGCCGCAAATTCGTCCACCAAACGCAGCGCCTGCAGGTTGCGGCCCAAGGTGAAGCGCCAGCTGTGCAACAGGCCGCCAGGGTCGCTCAGCTGCAAATGGCCCACGCCGGCATGGTCATGGTGGACCAGCGCCAGGCCGTCACGGTAGTCCCAGCCCATGCCCGTCGATCCAGGGGCGTCAAAACCGATCAAGCGCTGGTCGGTAGCCAGCAAAAGGCCGGGGCGGAACTGCAGCTGGGCATCCAGGTCAAGCTCCAGCGTGGCGCAGACGCTCTCTCCAGAGCGCAGCTGCGCCGCCACCGCCTGCTGCCAGGCGGCTCCCACGTCGACCGCCTGCAGGGGCATCCCCGAAGCAGCGAGCACATTCATATCAAACCACGCATTGAAAAAACACCTTGCTCCGTAACCAAGCCGCTGTACCAAGACACGGCAACCCTCTGTGCCGGGGCCTGATATGCCGCCCGGGACCAGACCCGACTATGCCCCAAGGCGACCGCTGCGAGCCCAGCGGCGGGGTTCGGCGAGAATACCCACGGCCTCACGAACCCTGACGGCACCATTGACAGCCCGTCTTATTGCATGAACAAGCAGAAAACCATCGAGATTGTGCGGGTGACCCACCTGCGTGGCCCCAATATGTGGACCTACCGCCCGGTCATCGAGGCATGGGTGGACATTGGCGAGCTCGAAGACTATCCCTCCAACACCCTGCCCGGCTTCACCGACCGCCTGTGCGCCTGGTTGCCCAGCCTGGTGGAGCACGAATGCAGCCCCGGCGTGCGGGGCGGGTTTTTGCAGCGCTTGCACGAAGGAACCTGGGCCGCGCACATTCTGGAGCACGTCTGCCTGGAGTTGCAAAACCTGGGCGGCATGCGCACCGGTTTCGGCAAGGCGCGCGAAACCTCCAAGCGTGGTGTGTACAAGGTGGCTTTCCGCACCCGCCAACCCGACGTGGGGCGGCGCGCGTTGGAGCTGGGGCGCGGATTGCTGCTCGCTGCCATCAACGACACGGCATTTGACATGCCGGGCGCTGTGGCCGAGCTGCAGGACATGGTGGATTCGCTGTGCCTGGGCCCCAGCACGGCACACATCGTGGACGCAGCCACGGCGCGCAACATTCCCCACCTGCGCCTGACTGCGGGCAACCTGGTGCAACTGGGCTACGGCAAAGCGCAGCGGCGCATCTGGACCGCCGAGACCGACCAAACTTCGGCGATCGCCGAAGAAATTGCCAGCGACAAAGACATGACCAAGCGCCTGCTGCAGGCCTGCGGCGTGCCGGTACCCCAAGGCTTGCTGGTGCAAAGCGCTGCCGAGGCGTGGGAGGCAGCGCAGTCCATAGGCACGCCTGTGGCAATCAAACCGCTGGATGGTAATCACGGGCGTGGCGTCTCCTTGGATTTGTGCAAACAGGTCGAAATCGAATCCGCTTTTGCATTGGCGCAGCGTGAAGGCCGGAGTCAATCGGTGATCGTCGAGGCCTTCATTTATGGCGATGAACACCGTCTCTTGGTGGTGGGTAAGGATGTTATTGCCGTAGCCAAGGGCGAGGCACTGTGGCTTATCGGGGACGGTGTCCACACGATTGATGAGTTGACTAACCAGCAAATCAACAGCGATCCTCGGCGCGGCGATGGGGAAGATTTTCCGCTTAACCGGGTACGCCCTAGGGAAAGCGAAGAAGTGGTTCTCGAGCTGGCCCGGGTTGGTCTGGACGCAGACGCTATTCCGATGGCAGGCCGAAGGGTGCTCATGTCCCGTAACGGGAACGTGGCCTTGGACGTTACCGAAACTGTGCATCCAACCGTTGCCCATGCGGCGGCCTTGGCAGTGCGCGCAGTGGGCTTGGACATCGCCGGAGTCGACATGATTCTGGAGGACTGTGCCCGGCCGATGGGAAGCCAGCGCGCGGCGGTCGTCGAAGTCAATGCCAGTCCTGGCTTGTTGTTCCACATCAAACCAGCCAACGGTCCCGGGCAGCCTGTGGGCAAAGCCATCATCGCGCACCTGTTCGCCAGCCAGCACAGCGGCCGTATCCCGGTGGTGGGCATCACCGGCAGCCAGAAAACCGGCCGCATCGCCCGCCTGGTTGCCTGGCTGGTGCACATCAGCGGCAAGCACGTCGGTTTGGCCTGCAGTGAGGGCCTGTATCTGGACAGCCGCCGGGTGGACAGCGGCGACAACACGCACTGGGAAGCAGGCGAGCGGATTTTGATCAACCGATCGGTGGAAGCTGCTGTTTTTGAGAATACCTGCGCCACCATCCTCGGGCAGGGTCTGGCCTATGACAAATGCGATGTGGGCGTGGTCACCGACATCGGTTGGTCACCCGCATTGCAGCACTTTGACGTGCTGGATGAAGAACAGTGTTTCAAAGTCACCCGCACCCAGATCGATGTCATCTTGCCCAGCGGCACCGCCGTGATCAACGCTGTGGCCAGCCAGGCCCAGGAACTGGCTGATTTGTGCGATGGGGCGGTTATTTTTTATGCGCGCGATGGGGACCACCCGGTCTTGGTGCGCCACCGCAGCGCCGGGCACAAAACCGTGTTCCTGCGTGACGATGCCGTGGTGCTGGCCGGTCCGCAGCAGGAGGTCGTGCTGCTGCGGCTGCGCCAGCTCAAGCCGGCAAAGGCTGAACAACCAGAGATGGTGATGGCGGCTGTGGCTGCGGCCTGGGCGCTGGGCATCACACCCGAGCTGATTGCCGCCGGGCTGCGCACCTTTGAATCGAATCCGCAAAAAGCGCCCTACTAAAAGCGCCTTACTGACATTTGAGTGACCATCGCATGACCCGGACGAAATCCCCATGGAAGTGACCCGCATCCGCGCCTTGCGCGGCCCCAATCTCTGGAGCCACCACACGGCGATGCAGGCTGTGGTGACCTGCAGCGCCGATGAGCGCGATGTGGCCGGTCTGGACGGGTTTGAGACCCGATTGCGCGCACGCTTCCCTGAAATCGGGCCCTTTCAAACCACCGGCAACCAGGGCGCGGTTCCGCTGGCACGGGTGCTGGAATTGGCCGCGCTGGGCTTGCAGGCACAAGCAGGCTGCCCGGTGACCTTCAGTTGCACCAAACCGACCACGGAAGCTGGCGTGTTCCAGGTGGTGGTGGAATACAGCGAAGAGGTGGTTGGGCGCCTGGCGCTGGATCTGGCGGCGGCCCTGTGCGAAAGCGCACGCCAAGGCACGCCCTTTGACCTCGATGCCGCCCTTCACCAGTTGCGCGAACGCGACGAGGATGTGCGCTTAGGCCCCAGCACCGGCTCGGTGGTCAGTGCCGCGCTGGCGCGCCAGATTCCCTACAGCCGCATGACCGAAGGCAGCATGGTGCGCTTCGGCTGGGGCCGCAAACAGCGGCGCATCCAGGCGGCGGAAATAGACGCCACCAGCGCCATTGCCGAGGCCATCGCGCAGGACAAGGAACTGACCAAAAAGCTGCTGCATGCAGCAGGCGTGCCCGTTCCAATGGGGCGCGCGGTGCGCGATGCCGACGACGCCTGGCAGGCGGCGCTGGAGATCGGTTTGCCGGTGGTGGTCAAGCCGCTGGACGGCAACCAGGGCAAGGGGGTGACGGTCAATATCCAGGACGAAGCCGCATTACGCGCAGCCTATGCGGTGGCGGCCGGCTTTCGGGACCAGGTACTGGTCGAGCGCTTTATGCCGGGCAATGATTTCCGCTTGCTGGTGGTAGGCGATCGGCTGGTGGCGGCGGCCCGGCGCGACCCGCCGACCGTCGCTGGCGACGGCGTGCACACGGTGGCGCAATTGGTGGAGCGGGTCAACCAGGACCCGCGCCGTGGCGACGGCCACGCCACTTCGCTGACCAAAATCCGGTTTGATGATGTCGCGCTGGCGTGTTTGCGCAAACAGGGCCTGGATGCAGATTCGATCCCCGACAAAGGCCGGCGCGTCAACCTGCGTAACAACGCCAACCTGTCCACGGGTGGGTCCGCCACAGACGTGACCGACGATGTGCACCCCGAGGTGGCAGCCCGCGCCGTGGCGGCGGCCCAGATGGTGGGTCTGCATATCTGCGGTGTCGACATGGTCTGCGAAACCATTTTGCGTCCGCTGGAGGACCAGGGCGGCGGCGTGGTGGAAGTCAACGCCGCGCCGGGACTGCGCATGCATTTGAATCCGTCTTTCGGCAAAGGCCGCCAGGTCGGTGAGGCCATCCTCTCCAGCCTGTTCAAACCCGGCAACAACGGACGCATCCCGGTGGTGGCTGTGACCGGAACCAACGGCAAAACCACCACCGTGCGATTGATCGCGCATCTGCTGGCGCAACAGGGTTGGTGCGTGGGCATGACCAATACCGACGGTGTGTACGTGGGCGGCCATTGCATCGATACCGGCGACTGCAGCGGCCCCAAAAGCGCCCGCAACGTGCTCTACCACCCGGATGTCGATGCGGCCGTGCTGGAAACTGCCCGTGGTGGCGTGCTGCGCGAAGGCCTGGCCTTTGACTACTGCGATGTCGCGGTGGTGACCAACGTGGGCACTGGCGACCATCTGGGTTTGAACTACATCACCACCGTGGACGAGCTGGCGGTGCTCAAGCGGGTGATCGTGCAAAACGTCTCGCCGCAGGGCATGGCGGTGCTGAACGCGGCCGATCCGGTGGTGGCTGCCATGGCGGCCCAGAGCAAAGGCGATGTGACCTTTTTTGCGATAGACCAGTTCAACCCGGTGATGGCCACGCACCGCGCCCAGGGTCGCCCTGTTGTCTACGTGGACAACGGGCAAATCGTCGCCGCTAAAGGGCCGCACAAGCATTTTCTGAATCTCTCCGAAATTCCGATCACGCATGGCGGCAAGATTGGCTTCCAGGTGGAAAACGTGATGGCCAGCGTGGCCGCAGTCTGGGCTCTGGGTTTGGACTGGGCTACTTTGCGCGCTGGCCTGGCCAGTTTTCGCGCCGACTTGGACAACGCGGCCGGCCGCTTCAATGTCTTTGGCTACCGGGGCGCCACCGTGATTGCCGACTACGGGCACAACCCCGACGCCATGGTGGCGCTGGTCCATGCGGTCAAGGCCATGCCAGCGAGCCGCCGCTCGGTGGTGATCAGCGGTGCCGGTGACCGGCGTGATGAGGACATCCGCCAGATCACCGAGGTCTTGGGCGCGGCATTTGAAGAGGTGGTGATGTACGAAGACCAGTGCCAGCGGGGTCGCAGCAATGGCGAGGTCATGGCCTTGTTGCGCGAAGGGCTGGCCGGTGCCACAGTGACCACCCGCCAGCACGAGATTTATGGTGAGTTTTTGGCGATCGACACTGCCATGGATGCGCTGCAGCCCGGCGAGTTGTGCCTGATTCTGGTGGACCAGGTGGAAGCCGCTTTGGCGCATATCGCCAGCAAAGTTCAAACCCCCACCTGACCGCGCTGCGCGGGGGTTTCAGACGCGGTCTGATTCCGGCCGGGGTTCACGGCCCATCAAGAGCGCAAGCACTTCCGGGGCCTGCAAGCTGCCGTCGAGCAACTGCACAACGGCCTCGGTAATCGGCATGTCCACGCCAAGGGCGCGGGCCCGTTGCAACACAGTGCGGGCGCAGTACACGCCCTCGGCCACATGGCCCAATTCGGCGACTGCCGCAGCCAGGGTCTGCCCGCGCGCCAAGGCCAGTCCCACTTGGCGGTTACGCGACAGGTCGCCCGTGGCGGTCAGCACCAGATCACCCAAACCGCTTAAACCCGTGAAAGTGGCCGCCTGCGCACCAAGGGCCACACCGAGGCGGGTCATCTCGGAGAGGCCCCGCGTGATCAAGGCCGCCCGGGCATTGACGCCGAGGCCCAGGCCGTCACACAAACCCGTGGCAATAGCCAGCACGTTCTTCACCGCGCCACCCACTTCGACACCGGGCAAATCGTCGCTGGCATAAATGCGAAGGGCCGGGCTGTGGAAAGCGTCCACCAGCGTTTGGCGCACCACCGCGTGGGTGCTGGCCGCCACCAGTGCGGCAGGTTTGCCCTGCGCCACTTCAGCGGCAAAACTCGGCCCGCTCAAAGCGCCGCACAGGGCATGGGGTGCCGCCTGGCGCTGCACTTCATGGCCAAGCAATCCCCAGGCTTGTCCATCGCGCGCTGCTTCAAAGCCTTTGCACAGCCAGACTGTGGGCACTGCCGTGTCTGCCAAGGCCTGCAACATGGTGCGCAGCGCGGCCATGGGGGTGGCGATGATGACCAGATCCCACTGCGTGCCATCCTGGAGCACCAGATGCAAATAACCGCTGGCAATGGAAAGTCCGTCCGGCAAAACGATGCCGGGGAGGTATCGGGAATTCATGCGCTGGGACTGCAGACCCTGGGCCAGCACAGGGTCGCGGGCCCACAGCGTGACAGCGTGCCGCCCCAGGCCCGAGGCGGTGGCCGCCAGTGCCGTGCCCCAAGCCCCCGCACCCAGCACCAAAATTCGCATGGCGATGAGCCGCCGCGTGTGGGCGGCCGCGGCCTATTGGGTCAAGCTGGCGCCATTGCTCTGCGCCATGGCTTGGTTTTGCTGCTGCTCGTACATGGCCTGGAAATTGATCTCTGACAGGTGCACGGGCGGAAAACCACCGCGTTGAATCAGATCGGCCACATTGCCCCGCAGGTAGGGGTAAATGATTTGCGGGCAGGCAATGCCCATGATCGCGCCCATCTGATCTTCTGGAATATGGCGAACTTCGAAAATGCCACCTTGCTTCACTTCCACGAGAAAGACGGTCTTATCGTTGATCATGGTCTGCACACGGGCGGTCACGCAGACCTCGAAAATGCCCTCGGCCACCGGATTGGCTTCGATATTGAGCTGGATATCGACGGCCGGTTGTTCCTGCTCGAGCAGGATGCCAGGGGAATTGGGCTGCTCCATCGAGGCCTCTTTGAGGTACAGGCGCTGGATCTGGAACACCGGGGTCGCGTTGCTGGGGCTGGAATCGGCCATGGGGGGTCTTTCAACAAATGAAGGGCGGTACACCGGACGCAATGGCAGAAACCGGCGCGCGATTATGTCAGGCGCTTTGGGGCGTACTTCAAGCGGCCTGCAACAGGGGCAGCAAGCCGGCGCGCGCGTCCAGCGCGATCAGGTCATCGCATCCGCCCACGTGGGTGGCGCCTATGAATATTTGAGGCACGGTGCGGCGGCCTGTGCGCTCCATCATGTCCTGGCGGGCTTGCGGCTCCAGGTCGATCCGAACTTCGGTGATGGCGTCAACACCCTTGGCCTTCAGTATCCGCTTGGCCTGCACGCAATACGGGCAGACTGCGGTGGTGTACATGGTCACTTCTTGCATGGCGATTCCTAGGGCGGTCAAGCGGCGTTTGTCTCAAGCGGCAAGGCCGCTTCGCGCCAGGCGGTGAGTCCGCCGGAGAGCGACTGGGGCTGCGCGAAACCCAGTTTGCTCGCGGTGGCTGCCGCGCCCAGTGAGCGGGCGCCGGATCGGCAAACCAGAATCAGCGGGAGGTTTTTATTTTTCACGGCCGCCGCCAGCTTCGCTTCCAGCTCGGCCAGCGGAATATTTTTGGAGCCTGCAATATGGCCTGCGGCGAATTCCTGCGCGTCGCTCACATCCACCACCACGGCTTTTTCACGGTTCATCAGTTGCACGGCTTGCGCCACGCTGATACCGCGCGCCGCCATGCCCTGCATCAAGGGCATAAACAACAGCCCCCCCGAAGTCAGCGCAAGCGCTACCAGCATCCAATTGTCGAGAAAAAATTTCACATGGGTCCTTGTTGAAAAGCCGGCTCAGTCGCGCATTTTAGAATGGGGGGCTAGTCATGCCGCCACCCGCTCCTATTTCCCCCCACCCTGCGCCCACGACCATGTACAAAATTGTGTTTATCCGCCATGGCGAATCGGTCTGGAACCTGGAGAACCGTTTCACCGGCTGGGCCGATGTGGACCTGACCCCAACCGGCGTTCAGCAGGCACGATCGGCCGGCGTGGTCTTGAAGCAGCACGGCTTTGATTTTGATATCGCCTACACCAGCATGTTGCAGCGTGCAACCCGCACCCTGTGGCATTGCCTGGACGAAATGCAGCGCACCTGGCTCCCGGTGGTGCACGCCTGGCGGCTCAACGAGCGCCATTACGGGGCTTTACAGGGGCTCAACAAATCGGATACGGCCCAACAATACGGCGAGGCGCAGGTGCTGGCTTGGCGGCGCAGCTACGACATACCGCCGCCGGCGCTGGAGCCCTCCGACCCGCGCTGCGAACGCGGCGACTTGCGCTACGCCAAACTCAAGCCGGAGCAGATTCCGCTCGCCGAATGCCTCAAAGACACGGTGGACCGTGTGCTGCCCCTTTGGAACGAGTCCATGGCACCAGCCATTCTGGCGGGCAAACGCATCGTGATCGCGGCCCACGGCAACTCGATCCGGGCCATGATCAAGTACCTGGATGGCATCTCCGACGCAGATATTGTGGGCGTCAACATCCCCAATGGCCGACCCTTGGTGTACGAACTGGATGCATCATTGAAGGCGCTGGGCCACTATTACCTGGAGCCAAAACCCTGATGTGCATGGCCCCACGAGGGCAAATTGGGCAACAGCGGGTGTATATTGACCGAACATGAGGGCGTATATGGGTCAAAAATTGAAAATTGTGGGATGGGTCACCTTTGGCGTTTTGGCGGGCTCTATGGCCACGTTTTCGCTGCAAACGGTCGCGCGCAGCAGCGTTGCGCCATTGCCCCTGGAGGAGTTGCAGCAACTGTCGGCCGTGTTCGGCCTGATCAAGAGCGATTACGTCGAACCCGTGGACGACAAAAAGTTGATCACAGATGCCATATCCGGCATGGTCTCCAGCTTGGACCCGCATTCCCAGTATTTCGACAAAAAAGCCTACAAAGAATTCAAAGAAGGCACAGCAGGAAAATTTGTCGGAGTCGGCATTGAGATCACACAAGAGGATGGATTTGTCAAAGTCGTCTCGCCGATTGAAGGCTCGCCCGCCTTTCGCGCCGGACTGAAAACCAATGACCTGATCACCAAGGTGGACGACACCCCGGTCAAAGGCCTGTCGCTCAATGAGGCGGTCAAGCGCATGCGCGGCGAACCGAGTACCAAGGTGGTTCTGACCGTATTCCGCAAGGAAGAGAACCGGACCTTTGTGGTCACCATCATCCGCGAAGAAATCAAACAACAATCGGTACGCGGCAAGATGGTAGAGCCAGGCTATGCCTGGATCCGCCTCAGTCAGTTCCAGGAACGCACGCTGGAAGACTTTGCCAAGAAAGCCGGCGAGCTGTACAAACAGGACCCGAACATCAAGGGCATGGTGCTGGACCTGCGCAACGACCCGGGCGGACTGTTGGGTTCGGCGGTCGGTATATCAGCCGCTTTCCTGCCCGATAACATCACCGTGGTCACCACCAACGGGCAGACCGCAGAGAGTCAGCAAACCCTGCGCGCCAATGCGCTGGACTACGACCGCCGTGGTGTGGACCCGCTCAAATCTTTACCGGCAGCCATTCGCAAAGTGCCGCTGGTGGTGTTGGTGAACGAAGGTTCCGCCTCGGCCAGTGAGATCGTTGCCGGGGCATTGCAAGACCACAAGCGCGCCGTGATCATGGGCAGCCAAACCTTTGGAAAGGGCACGGTTCAGACCTTCCGTCCGCTGGGCAACGAAGCCGGGGTGAAGATCACCACCGCGCGCTACTACACGCCAAGCGGCCGCTCGATCCAGGCCAAAGGTATCGTGCCCGATGTGATGGTCGATGAGACCGAAGCCGGCAGTCCGTTTGCGGCCTTGGCCCCCCGCGAAGCCGACGCGGAAAAGCACCTCAGCAGCGGCCAGGGCGCCGAAGTGAAAGACCTGGAGCGGGAAAAAGCCCGCGAAGCCGCATTGAAACGCCTCGAGCTTGAGGCCAGTAAGTCGCTGGCTGAGCGACGCCCACCGGAGTTTGGTTCTGAGAGCGACTTCCGGCTCATCCAGGCGATTAACCAGCTCAAGGGCAAACCGGTCATGGTCAGCAAAACCCTGACCGAGCGCAAGGCAGAACTTAAAGAAGACTAAGTCCACCATGCGCGATGAGGAGCTGTCGCGCTATTCGCGCCATATCCTGCTCGACGACATCGGCATCGAAGGCCAGGAGCGCATCCGCGCAGCACGCATCTTGGTCATAGGCGCGGGTGGCCTGGCCTCCCCCGCTGTGCTGTACCTGGCCGCCGCGGGTGTTGGTACTTTGACCCTGGTCGACGACGATGTCGTGGACCTGACCAATCTGCAGCGCCAAATCATGCACAGCGGTGATGCGGTGGGCAGCCCCAAAGTGCTGTCGGCGCAGGCTAGCGCAACCCGTATCAACCCGCTCACGGCGCTGGTGCCCTTGCAGCAGCGTGCGGATGCCGCACTGCTGGACACGCTGGTACCGCAAGCCGATGTGGTGCTCGATTGCAGCGACAACTTCGAGACCCGCCACGCCATCAACGCGGTCTGTGTGCGCCACCGGGTGCCCCTGGTCTCGGGCGCGGCGGTGCAGTTTGACGGACAGATCAGCGTCTTCGATCCGCGCGACGCCAACTGCCCTTGCTATGCCTGTGCTTTTCCAGCCCAGCGCGCGCCCGAAGCCATAGCCTGCGCCACCATGGGTGTTTTTGCGCCGGTAGTCGGCGTGATCGGTTGCATGCAGGCGGCGCAAGCGCTGATGCTGGTGGGGGCCTTCGGTGAACCCTTGCGCGGCAGCTTGCTAATGCTGGACGGGCGGTCCATGGAATGGACCCGGATCCGCATCCCGCGCCAAATGGCTTGCAGCGTCTGCGGTTCAGCACCCTAGGAGCGGCTTCAAGCGCTGAGAATCCAACCCTCCAGCAGATCGAGATCCGGCGGCAAACCGCACAGGGGGTCACCCGCTTGGTAGCGCAACTGTCCCCACGCCGCTTGCACCAGGCACAGCACCGCATCCAGCGTATCGCCACTGGCATCGTCGGCCAGGCTGTCGCGCTGGGCATGGCTCAGGCGCAGCCGCAGCTGCAATCGGGTCTGGCCCAACTCCAGCGCATGGATCAGGTCTTTGCGGGCAATCAAACGCTCAGGGGTTTGTTTGGCTACGGCGTCATTCTTGTAGCTGCGGCCTCCAAGCAGCTCGCGCGCGAGCAGGCCGGGATACGCCTCGAGGGCCACCCGCTGCGCGTTCAACTGCGGCGGCTGCAGACCCGGGAAATAGGCCTGCGTACCGCGCAGCAGCGGCACCCCGGCATGCAGCATGAAGGCTACCGGCGGATTCACCCATTTCATGGAAGGGCTGGAGCCCGCAGGACCGTCGGTGGCGCGGTGTGCGAACTTGGAGCCGACCGGGCGGGCGTTGCAGAAAGCGGCGAACGCATCGCGGATGTCGCTGCGCGACAGGCTGGCGTAATGGTCCATGCAGGCCTGCCAGTCCATCGGCCAGCCCAGTGTGCGCACCAGCTCCCGCGGCAATCCAAAGGGCAGGTCAAATGCGCCAAACCAGTTGCCCTGACGCAGGCCCAAGGCCCAGGCATCCAGGGTGTCAAAACGCTCCAGGCGATCCAGCCGCAGCACGCCTGCGGCCAGGTTGCCCCAGGCATTCACAATGGTTTTACGCTTGCTCGGGCTGCTGGAGAAATCGCAGCCCAGCAAAGGCAGGGCAGCTGCGGCCTGTACGGGCCCGTCAGATGCGGAGGGCAAGTGCGCTCAGGCCCGACCGATGATGGACGCAGTGGCCATCAGCTCTTCGAGCAGCGCCAGTGAGACGCGGCCGGAGACCGCATACGGATCCAGCTCGGGCCGCTCGGCGTACTTGAGCAAAATGCTGTGGTTGATTTTGGACATATTGACCTGGCCCATGGTCCAGCTGCCAAAGCGGCGCTCTTCAATCTCTTCGTAGTGCAGCAAGATCACGTCTTTATGGCGCGCATCGCGCTGGATGTGGCCGTAGAGCTCGTTGACCGCATTGCGGCCGCCTTCAATCGCTTGCAGAAAAATACCGCCGCCGTAACACAGGATGCCGGTAATGCCCGAGCCCGGGTTTCCCTCGCGCGACTTGGCCAAAATCTCTTCAATGGCCTGGGAATCGGGGTTGACGGCGCGACTGGCGTAAAGCAAACGTACCAACATGGGGATTCAACCTTTCTGGGGAATGAGCGACAAAAACTCGCGGCGCAAATTCGGGTCTTTCAGGAACACACCGCGCATCACCGAATTGATCATCTTGCTGTCCATGTCTTTGACGCCGCGCCATGACATGCAGTAATGGGTGGCCTCCATGACGATGGCCAGGCCATCGGGCTGGGTTTTTTCCTGGATCAGATCGGCCAGTTGTACCACCGCCTCTTCCTGGATTTGGGGCCTGCCCATCACCCATTCGGCCAGGCGCGCATATTTGGACAGACCAATCACGTTGGTGTGCTCGTTGGGCAGCACGCCAATCCAGACCTTGCCAATGACCGGGCAAAAATGGTGGCTGCAAGCGCTGCGCACCGTGATCGGGCCGACGATCATCAACTCGTTCAAGTGTTCGGCATTCGGGAATTCGGTGATGGTCGGCGCAGCAACATAGCGGCCTTTGAAGACTTCGTTGACATACATTTTGGCCACGCGCCGGGCCGTGTTGCCGGTGTTGTGGTCGCGCTCGGTGTCAATCACCAGGCTCTGCAGAACACCGACCATTTTTTCTTCGACTTCGTCGAGCATCTGCTCGAGTTCTCCGGGTTCGATGAACGCAGAAATATTGTCATTGGCGTGGTAGCGCTTGCGCGCGGCGACCAGCCTTTCACGGATTTTCTCGGAGACCGGGGTTCCAACGTCTGGGGTCGATGCGTTCATGAATAGTGTGCGTGTTGCAAGCGAATCAAACCATATTACCAGCCCGGCATCGCGCGCCGGTCGCTGCCGCATGCGAGACCTTGCGCCGTCGCGGGCACAATCATCGCTTTGCACAAGGTGCAGCGAAAGTTCTTGCATGGTTCAGACAATTGCGGTTATCGGGGGAGGCATTACCGGGGTCACCACAGCCTACGCGCTGATGCTGCGCGGGTTTACGGTCACATTGTTCGAGCGGCACAGGTACGCCGCCATGGAAACCTCGTTTGCCAATGCGGGGCAGATATCGGCCTGCAACTCCGAGGTGTGGAACCGCACCGCCACCGTCATCAGCGGCCTCAAGTGGATGCTGCGCAAAGACGCGCCGCTGCTGATACACCCGCAGCCAACCTGGCACAAGCTGAGCTGGCTGGCCGAGTTTGTCGCCAGCATTGCGCACTATGAAACCAACACCATTGCCACTGCGCGCCTGGCGCTCAAAGCCCGCGAGCACCTGTTTGCCTGGGCCCAAGCGGAAGGGATTGACTTCGACCTGCGCACGCGCGGCATTCTGCATGTCTACCGCGACGCTGCGGGCTTTGCGCATGGGCAGAACGTCTCCAAGCTGCTTTTGCGCGGCGGCGTCGTGCGGCACACGGTCGGACCCGAAGAGATGCGCGCCATTGAGCCAGCCATCAGCGGCGAGCTGGTAGGTGGCTTTTACACACCGGATGACAGCACCGGCGATATCCACCAGTACACCGTGGGCCTGGCCGCAGCGGCACAGCGCAAAGGCGTGAATTTACATTTTGACCATGCGGTGCAGGCACTGACGCCGACCAACACAGGGATACGCGTGCGTTCGCTTTGCGAGGGTGCCGCACATGATGCCGAGTTCAAGGCCGTGGTGATCTGCGCTGGCGTAGCCAGCCGCGCTTTGGCGGCCAGCCTAGGCGACCGGGTCAATGTCTACCCGGTCAAGGGCTATTCCATCACCGTGGATTTACCCGACGAGGCCAGCCGCGCGGCGGCGCCGGTGGTCAGCCTGCTGGATGACCGGGCCCGCGTGGCCTGCTCGCGTCTGGGCGAAGGGCGCTTGCGGGTTGCGGGCACGGCGGAGTTCAATGGCGAAGACCGTGACATCCGCGCCAGCCGCATCCAGCCGCTGGTAGGCTGGGTGCGGCAGAACTTCCCCACCGTCAACACCCGCCACGCGATCCCCTGGGCCGGGCTGCGCCCCATGATGCCGAACTTGATGCCGCGTGTCGGTCCGGGGCAACGACCTGGTGTGTTCTACAACACGGGTCATGGTCATTTGGGTTGGACATTGGCTGCGGCCACGGCCGAGTTGGTGGCCGACGCGGTACAAGCAGCCCATCCGCACACGCAAGGCTGAGACCCCGGGCGGCTTTATTGCCGCGCGGTACGCGTGTTGGGCGGCAGGGTTTGCGGGTGGCTGGTGCGAAAGGGATTGATGTCCAAGCCACCACGCCGGGTGTAGCGGGCATACACCGTGAGCCGGCTCGGTTTGCAGCGCTGCCAGATATCCATAAAGATGCGCTCCACGCACTGCTCATGGAACTCGTTGTGGTTGCGAAAACTCACCAGGTATTGCAGCAGTCCTTCCTGGTCGATCGCGTCGCCGCTGTAGCGGATTTGCACGCTGCCCCAGTCGGGCTGGCCGGTCACCAGGCAATTGCTTTTCAGCAAATTGCTGACCAATGTTTCGTTTACCGGGGGCTCGCCCTGCGTGGTGCGCAGCAAATCGGGCGCAGGGCTGTAGCGCTCGCATGCAATATCCAGCCGGTCCAGGCTCAGGCCGTCCAGCTCGCACACCGGCTCCCGGTCAAACAGCTCAGGGCCCAGTAGACGCACCCCTACTGATGCAGGGCTCGCCGCGCCGCGCCATGCCGCCTCTGACAGATCTGCGCGCAAGCGCACCAGCACGTCCGCAGCATCCGCAAAACGCGTGTTATTGAAGCTGTTGAGGTAGAGCTTGAAGGACTTGCTCTCGATGATGTTGGGCGTTTCACACGGCACGGTGATGTGCGCCAGCGCCAGCTGCGGTTTACCGCGCAGGTTGAGCCAGCTCAACTCAAAAGCGGTCCAGGCGTCGGCGCCGAAAAATGGCAGCTGATTGCCCAAGCCCAATTCCTGGCGCTTGGTAGCACGCGGCAAAGGGAACAGCAGCGCGGGGTCGTATTGGTCGATGTAACTGGCGGTCTTGCCCAGCGGCGACTGGGCGGGCGTCACAGGCGGGGCGGGGCTATCGCGCATGCCTCAAGCGCCCGCCAGTTTGCGCCGGAACACCAGACGTTCCGGCGTGGAAATAGCGGCCTGGAAATGGTATCCATCGGTATCGAATTTCTGCAAGTGCTCGGGGCGCGTAGCGCGTTGCTCAATCGCAAACCGGGTCATCGCACCGCGCGCACGCTTGGCGTTGAAGCTGATGATTTTGTAGACGCCGCCCTTGTAGTCCTCAAACACGCAATCCACTACGCGGGCCCGCAGGCGCTTGGGCTGCACCACCTTGAAATATTCCTGCGAGGCCAGGTTCACGAGCACCGGATCGGCCTCATCGGCAAGACGGCTGTTGAGGTAATCGGTGATGGCGTCGCCCCAGAAGGCGTACAAGTCTTTGCCGCGCTCGGTGGGCAGGCGGGTGCCCATCTCCAGCCGGTACGGCCGCATCAAATCGAGCGGGCGCAAGACGCCGTACAAGCCGCTGAGCACGCACAAGTGCGCCTGCGCCCAATCAAGCGCCGCGTCGTCCAAGGCCCGGGCGTTGAGTCCGTCGTAGACGTCGCCATCAAAAGCCAGCACCGCCTGGCGCGCATTCTTTGGACTGGATGTGGGGCGCCAGGCCTGGTAACGGGCGACGTTGAGGCCGGCCAGGGTATCGCTAAGGTCCATGAGCTGGGAAATCTGAGGCGGGGTGTAGGCGCGCAGCACTTTGATGAGTTGCTGCGACTGCTTGACAAACAGCGGATCGGTGTGCGGCTGGCCGCGCAGCGGGCTTTCGTAGTCGAGCGACTTGGCGGGGGATAGAACAAACAGCATGCGGCAATTATCCCGAAAGCGCCCGACCCACCGGTCCCTTCATCACTCGCTGGCGACCAGCGCGGCAACCAGCTTCTTCACCGAAGGTAAAACCAGCAGCATCGTCGGGTACGCGACCGCCCATGACATGACCCAGGAAACCAGCCAGGTGCCCAGCACGCCGGGGCCGATACCCGCCACCCGCAAGGTGCTGATGCCAGAGACCACGCAGGTCATAACGCAGGTCAGAAAAAATGGCAAAACCAAGCTGGCATACCGGGCGGGCAGCTTGGGCAAGCCGAAAAAAGTGGTTTGGTTCGTGGGCATGGCGCGCATGGTATGCGCAAACAGCCACGCGTGGCGCTGCAAACGGGCCGCCGGTAAAATGCAGCGCCTCCGTACCGCCCTTCTGTAGAGGGCATCACCCGCCTCCCATTCCATGTCCAACACCCCTCCTGAGCAGCCTTCGCTGCAATCGCTTGCCAAATCGTTTGAGCCCGCTGCGCTGGAAGCGCATTGGGGGCCCGAATGGGAAAAGCGCGGCTATGGCACCGCCGGCCACCGGGGAACTGGCGTACCCAAGGCCGATGCGTCGGCATTCGCGATCCAGCTACCCCCGCCCAATGTGACCGGCACGCTGCACATGGGCCATGCGTTCAACCAGACCATCATGGACAGCCTGACCCGCTACCACCGCATGGCGGGCTTCAACACCGCCTGGATACCGGGCACTGACCACGCGGGTATCGCCACCCAAATCGTAGTGGAACGCCAGTTGCAATCACAAGGCATCAGCCGGCACGATATGGGGCGCACGCCTTTTGATGCGCGCAAAAATTTCGTGTCCAAAGTATGGGAATGGAAAGAACAATCCGGCAACACCATCACCACACAAATGCGCCGCATGGGCGACAGCGTGGACTGGAGCCGCGAATACTTCACCATGGACCCCAAGCTGTCCAAGACGGTGACCGAGACCTTTATACAACTGTACGGGCAAGGCCTGATTTACCGGGGCAAGCGCTTGGTGAACTGGGACCCGGTCTTGCAAAGCGCAGTCAGTGACCTGGAGGTGGAGGCCACGGAGTCGGAGGGCAAGATGCACTACATCCTGTACCCCTTCTCGGACGGGCCGCAGCTGATCGATGGCGTGCTGCAAAAAGGCATGACGATTGCCACCACCCGCC
>CANIRI010000003.1 GCA_947469815.1 Comamonadaceae bacterium
GCGATTTTGTCGCCGAATTCTTTTTCCAAGGCCTTGCGCGCGTTGTCGTGCGCAAAGGTCCAGCCGCCGTCGCCCACGGGGCCGACATAAGCGAAAGCGATCTTCAGCGGCTCAGGCTTGGGCGCGGGCGCGGGTGCCTCTGCTGCGGGGGCGGGCGCTGGCGGCTCCTCTTTTTTGCCGCAGCCAATCAGGGCCACCGATGCGGCAGCACCGATCACTGCCAGCTTGAGCAGGGAACGCAATTGCAAATCTGTCATGTCAAGTCCTTTGAAAAAACAACGGGGAAAGTGAAGAAAAAACGAAAATTATCAGGAACCGAATTCGCTTACCCGGGCTAAGGCTGAAAGGGCTTTCCGAGCGAAGCTGGCATATTAATCCGAATCCAGGCCGGATTGCGGGAAATCAGCACCAAAACAACGATTGTTGCCAGGTAAGGCAACATGCTCAGTAGCTGGCTGGGCACCTCGACGCCCGCGCCCTGCAAATGGAACTGCAGCATGGTGACGCCGCCAAACAGGCAAGCACCCAACATCACGCGCACCGGCCGCCAGCTCGCAAACGTGGTCAAAGCCAAAGCAATCCAGCCCTTGCCGGCGACCATGCCCTCCACCCACAGCGGCGTGTAGACGATGCTGATGTACCCCCCAGCCAGCCCGCACAGCACGCCGCCCACCACGACGGCGGCAAAACGGATGCGGCGCACCGGATAACCCAGCGCATGCGCCGACTCCGGGCTCTCACCCACACTGCGCAAAACCAGCCCGGCGCGGGTACGCCACAAAAACCAAGCGAGCGCCACAGTAAACGCAATCGTGGCGTAAACCAGCGGATGCTGCTTGAACAAGGCGGAGCCGAGAAAGGGAATATCCGACAAATAGGGAATGGCGAAATTGACGCGCTCCGGCATTTTTTGCTGCACATACGAGGTTCCCGCAAACGCCGAAAAACCCGCACCGAACAGACTCAGCGCCAGTCCGGTTGCGTGCTGGTTGGTGTTGAGCCAGATCACCAACACGCCGAAAATAGCCGCCATCAAGCCGCCGGCCAGCGCCCCGGCCACGAAACCGGCGACATCGCTACCGGTGTACACCACAGCGGCAAAACCGGCCAAAGCGGCGCACAGCATCATGCCCTCGGCACCCAGATTGACGATACCGGCACGCTCGTTGATCAGCAAGCCCAGCGCGGCCAAGCCCAGCACGGTCCCGGCATTGAGCGTGGCTGCAATCAACAGCGCATACGACTGCAGGGTGACCGCGTCCATCAGTGGGCTCCTGCGGCGCTGGCCAGGGCAGCGCGCGGCTTGCTGCGCACCACCCGGTAATGGATCAGGGTGTCGCAGGCCAGCAGCGAAAACAGCAGCAGGCCCTGAAAGACACCGGTGAGCGACTTGGGCAAGCCCAGCCGCGATTGCGCGAGCTCCCCACCGATATAAAACATGCTCATGAGCACGCTGGACAAAATCAGGCCACCTGGATGCAAGCGCCCGACAAAGGCCACGATGATGGCGGCAAATCCGTAGCCGGCCGGTACATAAGGTGTGAGCTGGCCAATGGGGCCGGCCACTTCCAAGGCACCGGCCAGACCGGCAAAGCCACCCGATACCAGCATCGCGGTCCACAGCGCGCTGCGGGAAGAAAAACCGGCGTAGCGCGCCGCAGCCGGGGCGATACCGCCCACCTGCTGGGCAAAACCAGCCCGGGTCCGGAAAAGAAACACCCACACCAGACCGGCGCCCACCACGGCAATCAGCACGCCAATATGCATGCGCGAGCTGACAAAGAGCCTTGGGATTTTGGTCGCAGCTTCAAACATCTGGGTTTGTGGAAAGTTGTAGCCATTGGGGTCTTTCCAGGGGCCGAAGACCAGAAAACCCAGCACCTGCACAGCCACATACACCAGCATCAAACTCACCAGAATCTCGTTGGCGTTGAAACGGTCGCGCAGCCAAGCGGTCAAACCGCCCCAGACCATGCCGCCGAAGGTTCCCGCCAGAAGCAGCGGCAACACAATCCACTTGCTGCCACCGGGCTCGGCCAACAAAGCCACACCGGATGCCGCCACCGCACCCATGACGTACTGCCCCTCGGCGCCGATATTCCAGACGTTGGAGCGGAAGGCCACAGCCAGGCCCAGCGCGATCAAAAGCAAGGGCGTGGCTTTGACCACCAACTCACCCAGCGCATAACCCGATCGCAGCGGTTCCCAGAAAAACACGGCCAGGCCGCGCACCGGGTCTTTACCCAACAAGAGAAACAGCGCCACCCCCAACAACACCGTAACCAGCAGCGCCAGCAAGGGCGAGGCGTAAACCCACCAGCGGGACGGCTCGGCACGGGCTTGCAGGCGCAACATCAGGCGGTGCTCCACAGGCCGCTCATCCACTGCCCGACCTGCTCGACGGTGGCGTCGGCAATCGGCAAGGCCGGCGACAAAGCGCCCTGCGCCATCACCTGCAGTCGGTCGGCCATTTGGAACAGCTCGTCGAGCTCTTCACTCACCAGCAGTACAGCGCAACCCGCGTCGCGCATCGCCAAAATAGCGGCCCGTATTTGCGCGGACGCCCCTACATCCACGCCCCAGGTGGGCTGGCTGACGATGAAGCAACGGGGCTTGGCGTCGATCTCGCGGCCGACGATGAATTTCTGCAAATTACCGCCCGACAGCGATCGCGCCGCCGCAGTACTTCCGTGGGCTTTGACTTTGAAACGGTCGATGATGCTGTTGGCCCGCGTGCGCAACAAAGCGGTATCGATCCAGCCACCCATCCAGCGCTGCGACTGCACCGCTTCTTCGCGCGTCAGCAGCAGGTTATCGGCCAGACTCAGCGGCGGTACCGCGCCACGACCCAGGCGTTCTTCGGGGACGAAATGCAAACCCAGCCCGCGCCGCGCAGCCGGCCCGGCGGCAGATACATCCACGCCGTCAATCAGCACCGTACCCAAAGGCGCTCGGCGGTCTTCGCCCGAGAGCGCGCGCAGCAACTCCTGCTGGCCGTTGCCCGAGACCCCGGCAATGCCCAGAACCTCGCCCGCATGCATTTGCAGGCTGATCCCCTGCAAATCGACTCCGTACTGATCCGACCGCGCCAGATGCAAACTGCGCACTTCCATCACCGTCGCACCCGCCTTCTGCACCCGGCGGGCCAGCGCCGGTGGCTCGGAGCCGATCATCAGGCGCGACAGCGAGGCATTGGATTCCTGTGCCGGGACGCACACGCCGGTCACGCGCCCGCCGCGCAAAACAGTGCACGCGGTACACAGGGCGCGGATTTCGTGCAGCTTGTGGCTGATGTACAAAATACTGCAACCCTCGCTGGCCAACTGGCGCAGCACCACAAAGAGCTTTTCGACGGCCTGCGGTGTCAGCACCGAAGTCGGCTCATCCAGAATCAGAATGGTGGGGTTGGCAAGCAAAGCGCGGATGATTTCCACCCGCTGCATTTCGCCCACGCTGAGCGTGTGCACCGGCCGCTCGGGGTCAATATCCAGCCCATAGTGGCTGGCTTTGGCAACCATCAGCGTGCGGGTCTCCTCCAGCGTGGGGCCGGGCTCCAATCCCAGCCACACGTTCTCGGCGACCGTTGCTGTATGGAAGAGATTGAAATGCTGAAAAACCATGGCCACGCCCAGGGCGCGCGCCTCGCGGGGGTTGTTGATGCGCACGGCCCGGCCATCGACTTCGATACTGCCGGCGTCCATTTGCACGCTGCCGTAAATGATTTTCATCAGCGTGGACTTGCCCGCGCCGTTCTCGCCCAGCACCGCGTGGATTTCGCCGGGCAGCAGCGTCAGAGACACCCCATCATTGGCCACCGTGCCGGGATAGGCTTTGGTGATACCGGTGAGTTGGAGGCGGGGAATGTCCATCAAGGTGGTAAGTAAAGCCGACATCGTAACGGCTGCGCTGCCTGGCGGCCCAAAAAATGGCACAAGCCGTTAAGCTTGGTTCTTTTTGGAGTCTGACGTGCCTGACAGCCCCATCCTGAGCCACCAGCCGCTGGGCTTCCCATGGCAAACCATCGATCCGTTCTTGTTTTGCGTTCACCACGACGACGCCTACCCCGCGGGTAACGCGTCCATGGGGCCGCAGGCTTCCTTGCAGGGGCGCAACCTGGGCCAGGACTTTGGCCGCAAAGACGGTTGGAGCATGTACCACGGCCAGACCGTGCCCGGCTTTCCTTCGCATCCGCACCGCGGCTTTGAGACCGTGACCATCGTGCGCCAGGGCTTTATTGACCACTCGGATTCGCTGGGCGCCACGGCGCGCTTTGGCGCCGGTGATGTGCAGTGGCTGACTGCGGGCAAGGGCATCGTGCACTGCGAGATGTTTCCGCTGCGCCAAACAGACGCGCCCAACCCCGCCGAGCTGTTCCAAATCTGGCTGAACCTGCCAGCCAAAAATAAAATGGCCGAACCGCACTTCACCATGCTGTGGAATGAGCGGATCGAAAACCTGCGGCTCAGCGATGCGAGTGGACGCGCCAGCACGGTACGGGTGGTGGCCGGGCATTTCGCCACGCCTGGCGGCAGCGCGCGCGGCCTGCCACCGCCACCGGCCTCGTGGGCCAGCCAAACCGACGCGGATGTGGCGATCTGGACTATTCATATGGCAGCTGGGGCGCGTCTGACGCTACCTCCGGCCGCGCACAGTGCCACGCGCAGGCAGCTGTATTTCTTCCGTGGACAAACCTTGGACATCGGCGGGCACAGCGTAAAAGTGCAAACCGTCACCGAAGTCGGGGCGCAAGACGCCCTGGAGCTGAGCAATGGCGATGCCACTTGCGAACTCTTGGTGCTGCAAGGCCGCCCCATCGGCGAGCCCGTGGCGCAATACGGCCCGTTTGTGATGAATACCCAGGCCGAAGTGGCGCAAGCCTTTGCGGATTACCGGCGCACCGAATTCGGTGGCTGGCCCTGGCCTGCCACCGATCCGGTGCATCCACGCGAACGCGGCCGCTTTGCCCGCCATGCCGATGGGCATGTGGAAGAAGCCCCTGTCGGCAGCGCGGCCTAAAATTCCCCCTATCCCTAACGAATCACGCCTGATGAAACGCCTTTGGCTTCTGTTTGCCCAGTCTTGCACCCTGCTGCTGGCCGCCTACTTTGTTGTGGGCACGCTCAAGCCCCAGTGGCTGGGCGGCAGCCGCAGCGGCTTCGGCGTGGTGTCGGTCCAGCAAGCCGGCGACCGCAGCGAACCCCCACCCGGAAGCTTCCGTGTGGCAGCGCAGCGGGCCTCGCTGGCCGTGGTCAGCATCACCACCAACACGGCGGCCCGCCCATCCCCGCATGGCAAAGACCCCTGGTTCCGGTTTTTCTATGGTGACAACGAGAACGAGCCGCAAAACGGCCTGGGCAGCGGCGTCATCGTCAGCACCGGCGGTTATGTGTTGACCAATAACCACGTGGTGGAGAACGCCGATGCCATCGAAGTCAGCTTGAACGACGGACGGCGCGCCAAGGCCAAAGTCGTCGGCACCGATCCAGACAGCGATCTGGCAGTTCTGAAAATCGATTTGGACAAGCTGCCCACGCTGGTACTGGGCGACTCCAACAGCCTGCAGGTGGGCGACCAGGTGCTGGCCATCGGGAACCCCTTTGGCGTGGGCCAGACCGTGACCAGCGGCATCGTGAGCGCAATGGGACGCAACCAACTGGGCATCAACACCTTCGAGAACTTCATACAGACCGACGCCGCCATCAACCCGGGCAACTCGGGCGGCGCGCTGGTCGACAGCAGCGGCAATCTGGTGGGCATCAATACCGCGATTTATTCCCGCTCAGGCGGCAGCATGGGCATCGGTTTTGCCATTCCAGTGTTCACGGCCAGACAGGTGCTGGAGAGCATCGTGGCCGAAGGCCATGTGCGGCGCGGCTGGATTGGGGTGGAACCCCGCGAAATCACGCCCGAGATTGCCCAGACCTTTGGTTTGAAATCTGCCAATGGTGTGGTCGTGACCGGCGTTTTGCATAACGGTCCAGCGGCAAAAGCCGGTATGGAACCGGGCGACGTCATCGTTGCCATCGGGGGCAAAGCCATACACGACTCCAGCGAACTGCTCACCCAGGTGGCGGCCCTCAAACCTGGCGCAGTGACCGGTTTTTCCGTGGACCGCAAAGGCAAGAGCCTGGATCTGCAAGTCACGCCCGGGCAGCGGCCAAGGCCACAAAAAGAGCCGGGCTGATCGCCCTATCAGACGGGGTTTTGTTGCTCCGCGCTGGCGTCCGGCGTCTCGTCGTCAGGCGCTTTGCTGTAGCGCATGAAGATTTGCGCAGCCCAGATGCCGACCTCATACAAAATCACCATGGGCACCAGCAGCGCAATCATGGAAACTGGATCGGGCGGAGTCACCAGCCCGGAAACAGCGGCTGCACCCACCACGAAATAGGTGCGAAAGGCCTTGAGTTGCTCAATCGTCACCACGCGCATGCGGGCCAGAATCACCACCACAATCGGCACCTCGAACGCCACACCAAAGGCAATGAACATGGTCACCACAAAGTCCAGATAAGCCTCGATGTCCGGGCTGACCGCTACAGCCGATGGAGCCATGCGCTGGATCGCCGGAAACGCTTGCCCGAAGACAAAGAAATAGCAAAACGCCGCGCCCGCATAAAAAAGCAAGGTGCTCGCGGCGACCAGCGGCACCACCAGGCGCTTCTCATGCCGGTACAGGCCCGGCGCGACAAAAGCCCACATCTGGTACAGCACCCAGGGCAAGGCGGCCGCCAGCGCAGCGAGCACGGTGACCTTGATCGGCACCAGAAACGGCGAGACCACGCCCACCGCAATCATCTTAGAGCCTTCGGGCAGCGAGCGCACCAGCGGCATCGCCAGGTAGTCGTACATCTGCGAAGGGCCGGGGAAAAAACACAAAACCGCAAAAATCGCCCCGATGCCATAAACCGCTTTGAGCAGGCGGTCGCGCAGCTCAAACAGGTGCTGGATGAAAGGCTGCTCGGTGCCGGCCAGTTCGTCCGGTGAATTGCTGGGCGTGCTCATGAACGGAGTTTGGCAGGCCGGTGGCGCGCCACCCGCGCAGCGCCAGACTGCACCCGCGTGCGCACCCGGTTACCGGCCTTGTACCACTGGGGCTTGGCGCTGACCTTGTTACGCCAACCGCGTTTGCGGGGCATGTACTGGGGCGTTCGCCGCCAAACCTCGGAACCCGGGGGCTCTTCAAGGACTGCGTTCAAATCGTCGGCCGTGGTTTGGATGGAGTTATGCACATCGTGGGCGGCGCTTTCCATGGTCTCGCGCATTTTGCGCAACTCTTCCAGATCCATGGACTTGTTCACTTCGGACTTGACATCGGCAACATAGCGGCGTGCACGGCCCACAAGTGCCCCAATGGTGCGGGCTACCGACGGCAGTTTTTCAGGCCCGATCACCACCAGCGCAATGCCACCAATGATGGCGAGCTTGGTAACGCCAATATCAAACACAGGGGGGAAATTTCAACAAACGCGCGGGCAAGCCATCAATGCTTGGTTTTCGCCTCGACGTCAATGGTCTCTTTGGCCGCAACGGGGGGTGCGGCGCTCACTTGCTGGGTATGCGGAGCGACAACGGGCGACTCTGGGGGCTTTTCCGTACCGTCTTTCATGCCGTCTTTGAAGCCTTTAACCGCGCCGCCCAGATCGGATCCGATATTGCGCAATTTCTTGGTGCCGAAAATCACGATGATGATCACCAAAAATATGATCAGATGCGTGGTGGAAAGTCCCATGGTTTTCTCCTAGATGCCGGTGTTCATTGCAAGGCGAAGATTATGACCGCAAGAGCGGCCGCATCAGCCCCGCAGCCAGGGACGGGGGCCGCCCATGATGTGGAAATGCAAGTGGCGCACCTCTTGGCCCCCCTCGGTTCCGGTGTTGGTGACCACGCGATAACCCCCGTCTGGATAGGGGTTGCAGCCCTCTTGCAAGGCCAGGCGCGGGATCAAAGCCATCACGTGGCCCATCAAATCGCCGTGCGCGGGAGTAACCTGGGCCAGCGAAGGGATATGCGCTTTTGGGATCAACAAAAAATGCACCGGCGCCCAGGGGTTGATGTCGTGAAACGCATAAACCTGCGCATCCTCGTAAACCAGCCGCGACGGGATTTGCTTGGCGACGATCTTGCAAAAAATACAGTTCGGGTCGTGCTCGGCTGCACTCATGGTTCGTTTTCCTCACGCGACAAGGCTTTGCGCAGCGCTTTTTCCTCGATACCGCTGGTGCCGGCACGGCGCTGCAATTCGGCCAGCACATCGGCGGGGGACAAACCATAGTGGGCCAGGGCGACCAAGGTATGGAACCACAGGTCGGCAACCTCGGCGACGATTTTGGCGGTATCGCCTCCGGCGTCAGCATCTTTGGCGGCCATCACTACCTCGGTGGCTTCCTCGCCAATCTTCTTTAGAAAAGCGTTGGGGCCTTGGTGGAGCAGCCGTGCCACGTAGCTGGCAGAAGCGTCTCCGCCGAGCGCGGGTTTGCGGCTCTCGATAACGGCGGCTAACGCGGCCAGGATGTCGTGGGAGGCAGAAGAGGTCATGGGGCGTTCATGGGCCGTAAATGGTTGCGGGATCTTTGAGCACCGGGTCAACAGCCTGCCATTGTCCGTTGCGCAGCACACTGAAGAAGCAGCTGTGCCGTCCGGTATGGCAGGCGATGCCCGGGCTGTGGCCGCGCTGGGTGACGCGCAGCAAGACCACATCGTTGTCGCAATCGAGGCGGATTTCATGGACCGACTGCACATGGCCCGATTCTTCGCCTTTGAACCACAGTTTGTTGCGTGAGCGGCTGAAATACACGGCCCGCCCGAGTTCTGCAGTTTTCTGCAAAGCCTCGCGGTTCATCCAGGCAAACATCAACACATCGCCGCTGTCTTGCTCCTGCGCGATCACGGGTACCAGGCCCTTTTCATCCCAGCGCACGGCGTCCAGCCAAGCGGGCGTTGACGCGCTGCCGGTCATAGCCGCACCGCAATCCCGCGTGCAGCCATGTGCGCTTTGGCCTGGCCGACGGTGAATTCGCCGTAGTGGAAGATGCTCGCGGCCAGCACCGCGTCGGCACCACCGCTTTGCACGCCATCGGCAAGGTGGTCCAGCGTCCCCACGCCGCCCGAGGCAATGACGGGCACCGGAACAGCGTCGGCAACCGCACGGGTAAGCGCCAGATCAAACCCGCTTTTGGTGCCGTCGCGGTCCATGCTGGTGAGCAGAATTTCACCCGCACCGCATTCCGCCATATGCGCGGCCCAGGCCACGGCATCCAGGCCGGTGTTGGTGCGCCCACCGTGGCTGAAGACATCCCAGCCCGCACCAACAGCCTGACCCTCAGCGTCGATTCGTTCTTCATCCGCCGGGGTGCGCCGCTTGGCGTCGATAGCCACCACGATGCACTGGGCTCCGTATTTGGCAGAGGCGTCACGGATCAGCTGGGGGCTGGCAATAGCCGCCGAGTTGAAGCTCACTTTGTCGGCCCCCGCATTGAGCAAGCGGCGCACATCTTGCACGCTGCGCACACCACCGCCGACGGTGAGCGGGATGAACACTTCGCTGGCCACAGCTTCAATGATGTGCAAGATGAGATCCCGCCCGTCGCTGGTGGCGGTGATGTCCAGAAAGGTCAATTCATCGGCACCCTGGGCGTTGTAACGCGCCGCAATTTCCACGGGATCACCGGCGTCGCGCAAACCCACAAAGTTCACGCCCTTGACCACACGGCCACGTGTCACGTCCAGGCAGGGAATGATGCGTTTGGCCAGCATGCTCAGGCCACCACGCGCAGGCGCTGCCAGCCCTGCCAACGGCCTGCTGCTGGCACATCCACCGGATGAAAAACCTGCGCCGCCTCGACGCACAGCATGTGGGAAAAACCATCGGGCGTCATATCGGCCATGGCCGCGCACTTGGTCTGGCCCGGGTTCCAGACCACGGTGTCGGCCCATTGCGGGCTTTGGGCGATTTCTATCCGGTGCGCGCCATCCGCAAGCAGCAGGGGCGCGGTGGCGGCGGCGTAGACACGGTCAAACTCGCCTTCAAAACGCAGGGCCGCATCCGCTGGCGCGCGCGCATCAGTTAAAGCGTCCCATTCGGCTTGGCCGCCCAAGCCACTCAAGCGCGCCTGGGCAATGTCGTCCACAGCCAGGTAGGTGTGCAACGCTCCGCTGAATGACAAAGGCGTCGGACCCTGGTTGTCGACGGACAAGGTGACTTGCAGCTGGCCGGGGGTGATGCGGACGCGCAACTGGGCTTCGAATGCTTGGGGCCAGATGGCCCGGGTGTGGTCGTCGGCGCGCAGGGTGCAATCGAGCTGGGCGTGGTCAGCTTGTTCCACGGGTTGCGCCGCCTGCCAGGGCAGGTTGCGGGCAAAGCCGTGGCGCGGCAGGCTGCCACGGGCGTTGAACTGGGGGAAGCACACCGGAATGCCGCCGCGAATGGCGGTGTGGCCGTCCCAGTGATTGGCTGGACTGAGGAACAAACGCTCTCGTCCGCTACTCACCCAGGACAAGACATGCGCGCCTTGCAAAGCCACCAGCACGGTGTCGCCACAGGCAATGCGGATGCGGCGGCAGGGCTGGCCCTGGAACAGCTCAACCATTGAGTTCGTCGGCACGGGCCTGCGCGGCAGCAAAGTCCAGGTCGCCGCTATAAATCGCCCGCCCGCAGATTACGCCTTCGACGCCCTCGTCCTCCACTGCGCACAAAGCCTCGATGTCGGCCATGCCGCTCAGGCCGCCTGAAGCGATCACCGGAATCGTCAGGGCCTGGGCCAATTTGACGGTGGCTTCGATATTGATACCGCTGAGCATCCCGTCGCGCCCGATGTCGGTGTAAATGATGGACTCCACGCCGTAGTCTTCGAATTTCTTGCCCATGTCGATCACGTCGTGTCGGGTCAATTTGCTCCAGCCATCGGTGGCGACTTTTCCTTCCCGGGCGTCCAGACCGACGATGATGTGGCCGCCAAACGCGGTGCAGGCGTCCTGCAAAAAGCCGGGGTTTTTGACTGCGGCGGTGCCGATGATGACGTAGCGCAATCCGGCGTCTAAATAGCGCTCAATGGTGTCCAGGTCGCGGATGCCACCGCCCAGCTGCACATCGATCTCGCTGCCCACGGTTTTCAGGATTTTGCGAATCGCCATTTCATTTTTGGGCTGACCCGCAAACGCGCCGTTGAGGTCCACCAGATGCAAACGCCGCGCGCCTTGGGCCAGCCAGCTGCGGGCCATGACTTCGGGGTCTTCGCCAAAGGTGGTGGATTGGTCCATGTCGCCTTGCTTGAGGCGAACGCAGTGGCCGTCTTTCAGGTCAATTGCCGGGATTAAAAGCATGGTGCTTCAGATAGAAGATCAAAACAAACACAGAAGAAAAAGGTTCGCAAGGGTATCAAGGATTCCAGCGCAGAAAATTCCGGTACAGCGTCAAACCGTGCTCCGCACTTTTTTCGGGGTGAAACTGCGTCGCAAAAATATTATCCCGCGCCAGCGCGCTGCAAAAAGCCGCACCATACCGTGTTTGCCCTGCACTGTGGCGCAAATCTGACGGCGCAGCGTAATAGCTGTGCACAAAGTAAAAGTGGCTGCGGTCCGGAATATCCGCCCAAACCGGGTGAATCTGCGCTCCTGACTCTGCCTGTTGCACCGTGTTCCAACCCATGTGCGGGACTTTGTAGCGGCTGCCGTCCTCTTGGTGGCGGTCCGCCAGATCGAATTTGCGCACCCGCCCGGCAATGAGGCCCAAGCTGGGGGTGTCTTGTTCTTCGCTGTGGTCCAGCAGCATTTGCATACCCACGCACACGCCCAACAAGGGTTTGTGGGCAGCCGCGTGCAAAACCGCCTGGTGCATGCCGCTGTCACGCAGTTCCTGCATGCAGTCGCGCATCGCGCCCTGACCGGGCAAGACCACGCGCTGGGCCGCCATCACCTCAGCGGGCGTGCGCGCCCAGACCACTTCAATGGGTAGGCCGTGCGCGGCATGGATGACGGCCTGCGTCACGGAGCGCAAATTGCCCATGCCGTAATCGACTACTGCAACCGTATTCATGCGCGCAAGAGGAGTTACAAGCTGCCCTTGGTCGAAGGAATCACACCGGCGCTGCGCGGATCAAGCTCGACCGCAGCGCGCAAGGCCCGGGCGAAAGCCTTGAAGACAGACTCCGCCTGGTGGTGGGCGTTGTTACCCTTGAGGTTGTCAATGTGCACGGTGATACCCGCGTGGTTGACAAAGCCTTGGAAAAACTCATGCGCCAATTGGGTGTCAAAGCCGCCAATGGCGCCGCTGGTGAAGGGGACATTCAGCTCCAGCCCCGGTCGGCCGGACAAGTCCACCACCACGCGCGACAAAGCCTCGTCCAGCGGCACATATGCGTGGCCATACCGGCGCACGCCTTTTTTGTCACCTATCGCTTGGGCAAAGGCTTGTCCTAGCGTGATGCCCACATCTTCGACCAAATGGTGGCCGTCGATATGCAAATCGCCCACGGCCTGGATATCCAAATCGATCAGACCATGGCGGGCAATCTGGTCCAGCATGTGGTCGAAGAAGCCGATGCCCGTCGCCAGCTGGGACTTGCCCGTGCCGTCGAGGTTGAGCTTGACAGTGATGCGGGTCTCGGCCGTGTTGCGGCTGACTTCGGCGGTGCGGTCGGTCATGGTTGTCCTTGGGTGAGCGCGGCGCGCAGGGCGGCCAGCAATTGCGCATTCTGATCGGGGCTGCCCACCGTCAGACGCAGGCAATTGGCCAGCAGCGGGTGCATTGTAGAAACGTTCTTGACCAACACGCGACGGGCCTTCAGGCCTTCGAACACCGCCGCAGCCCGACCGGGCGGGCCCGACAGGCGCAGCAGCAGCATATTGGCCTGGCTGGGGAAGACCTGCACATCCGGCAGATCGGCTAGCTTGGCGAGCAGCAGATCGCGCTCCGCCCGGATGACTGCGGCCTGCCCGGCGAATACGGGCGCGTGCTCCAGCGCAAACAACGCGCACTCGGCGTTGAGCACGCTGATGTTGTAGGGCGGGCGGGCTTTGTCGATTTCATGGACCACCGTTTGCGGTGCGAGCAAGTAGCCCAGGCGCACCCCGGCGAGACCAAACTTGGACAGCGTGCGCAGCAGCAGCACATGGCTGTTGGCCTGCGGGTCGCGGCGGATCTCATCAAGCCAGGTGCGGCTGGCGAAAGGCTGGTAGGCCTCGTCCATCACCACCAGCCCGCCGTAGGCCCGCACCTGGGCGATCAGGCGGCGGATGACCGCGTCGTCCCACAAATTAGCGCTTGGGTTGTTGGGGTAGGCGAGATAGATCAGCGCCGGTTGTTCCCGGGCGATCGCATCCGCCATGGCGGCCTCGTCAATTTCAAAGTCAGCGGTGAGCGGAACGCCGGTGTAGCCCAGGCCCTGCAACTGCGCGCTCATGGCGTACATCACAAAGCCCGGCTCGGGCGCGAGCACCCGGGCCCCCGGCTTGGCGCAGACCAATGCCAGCAACGCAATCAGCTCATCGGAGCCGTTGCCCAGCATCAAGGCGTAGCCCGGCGGCAGATCGACGTAGGCGGCCAGCGCATCTTTCAAAGCCGGGATGCAGTCGGCCGGATAGCGGTTGATGGGCAGGCGGCCCAGGCGCTCTCCGAGCGCCGCTTGCAAATCCGGCGGCAAGGAAAAAGGGTTCTCCATGGCGTCGAGCTTGAGCATGTCACCCGCCGGTTGCACGACATAGGCGTGCATGGCCTGGATATCGGCGCGGATGCCGCACAGAGGGCTGGGTGGGGCGCTCATGTGGCGGACTTCGGTAAAGGATCCAAGCGCATCTCGGCCGCGCGGGCATGGGCCTGCAAGCCCTCGCCGTAGGCCAGCTCAGCAGCTACCGGCCCCAGTACCTGGGCACCGGCCTGGCTGACTTCGATGATGCTGCTGCGCTTTTGGAAGTCATACACCCCCAGCGGCGAGGAAAAACGCGCCGTGCCGCTGGTGGGCAGCACATGGTTGGGGCCGGCGCAGTAGTCGCCCAGGCTCTCGCTGGTGTAAGCCCCCAGAAAAATCGCGCCTGCGTGCACCAGCAAAGGCTCCCAGCGGTGCGGATCGGCGCTGCTGACCTCCAAGTGCTCGGGAGCAATGCGGTTGCTGATGGCGCAGGCTTCTTCCATGCTGCGGGTGCAAATCAAGGCGCCGCGCCCGTTCAGCGATGCGGCAATGATCTCGCGCCGGGGCATGTCGGCCAGCAGACGGTCAATAGACGCCTGCACCGCGTCGATATACGCCGCGTCGGGGCACAACAAAATGCTTTGTGCCAGCTCATCGTGCTCGGCCTGGCTGAACAAGTCCATGGCCACCCAGTCCGGCGGGGTGCTGCCGTCGGCGAGCACCAGAATTTCACTCGGACCGGCAATCATGTCGATACCGACTTTGCCAAACACCCGGCGCTTGGCAGCGGCAACATAGGCATTGCCCGGGCCGGTTATTTTGTCCACCGCAGGAATGGTCGCCGTGCCATACGCCAGCGCCGCCACGGCTTGCGCGCCGCCAATGGTGAAGACACGGTGCACACCCGCCACATGGGCTGCAGCCAGCACCAAGGGGTTGCGCTCGCCCTGCCCCGCTTCCATGCCGGCGCGAATGGGCGTGGGCACGACCATGGTGATTTGTCCGACGCCAGCCACCTGCGCCGGTATCGCGTTCATCAGCACGCTAGACGGGTAGGCCGCTTTGCCGCCGGGCACGTAAATGCCCACGCGGTCCAGCGGCGTGACCTTTTGGCCGAGCAGGCTGCCGTCGCTGTCGCGGTAACTCCAGCTCTGGCCGCTGGCGACTTTTTGGGCTTCGTGGTAGCTGCGCACGCGCTGCGCAGCAGTTTGCAGCGCCGCGCGTTGCGCTGTCGGGAGGCCTTCAAAAGCGGCGCGTAAATCGGCAGCGCTGATCTCCAGGTCGGCCATGCGCTCGGCATGCAATCCGTCAAAACGCGCGGTGTACGCCAACACAGCGGCGTCGCCGCGCTGCTGCACATCCAGAACGATTTCGGCCACGCGCGACTCGATCGCGGAATCGGTATCCGCAGACCAGTGCAAGCGCGCCTGGAACAGCGCTTCAAAGTCTGCTTGCGCCGTGCTTAAACGCAGCGGGCGGGCAACAAGATCAGAAGCAGACATACACCAGCTGCAGCGTGTCAGTTCTGACTGGCGGCTACCGCCGCTGCAAATGCGTCAATGATGTGGCGGATCGGCTCGCGCTTGAGTTTGAGCGCCGCCTGGTTGACCACCAGGCGCGAGCTGATGTCCATGATGCGCTCGACCTCCACCAGGTTATTGGCTTTCAAAGTCTTACCGGTCGACACCAGATCGACGATGGCGTCGGACAAGCCCACCAGAGGTGCCAGTTCCATGCTGCCGTAGAGCTTGATCAGGTCCACGTGCACGCCTTTGGAGGCAAAAAACTCGCGGGCGATGCCCACATATTTGGTGGCCACCGTCAGGCGCGAACCCTGGCGCACGGCGCTGGTGTAGTCAAAAGCCGCGGGCGCAGCGACGCTGATACGGCACTTGGCAATTTGCAAGTCCAGCGGCTGGTACAAACCTTGGCCGCCATGCTCAATGAGATTGTCTTTGCCGGAAATACCCAGATCAGCGCCGCCGTATTGCACATAGGTTGGCACATCGGTGGCGCGCACCACCAACAAACGGACCTCCGGGTTGCCGGTGCGCAGGATCAACTTGCGCGAGGTTTCCGGGTCGTCCAGCACCTCGATACCCGCTGCGCGCAAAAGCGGCAGGGTTTCTTCAAAAATCCGTCCTTTGGACAGTGCCAGTGTGATCATGGGATGCATGGTGAATTTACTTGATGCGCTCGATATCCGCGCCCAGGGCACGCAGCTTAGCTTCCATGCGATCGTAGCCCCGATCCAGATGGTAGATGCGATCGACCACCGTCTCGCCCTGGGCCACCAGCCCGGCAATCACCAGCGATGCAGATGCCCGCAAATCAGTGGCCATCACGGTTGCGCCGGAGAGGGTCGCACCACCTTCCACCACCGCCAGTTTGCCGTCGATTTGGATATGCGCACCCAGCCGGATCAGCTCATTGACGTGCATAAAACGGTTCTCGAAAATCGTCTCGGTCACCTTGGAAGTACCACCGGCCACGCAATTGAGCGCCATGAACTGCGCTTGCATGTCGGTGGGGAAACCCGGGTACTCCCGGGTGCGGAAGCTCTGCGCGCGCAGCGGGCCGTTGACCCCAATGCGGATACCGCCGTCAACCGCCTCCACCTGCGCACCGGCTTCGCGCAGCTTGTCAATCACCGCCTCCAGATGGTCTGCGCGGCCATGGCGCAGCAGCACCTCACCGCCAGCAGCGGCAACGGCGCATAAAAAAGTACCGGTCTCGATCCGATCAGCCACCACGCGGTGGCTGCAACCGTGCAGCCGTTCCACCCCGCGAATGCGGATGCGCGAGGTCCCGTAGCCTTCAATCTGCGCGCCCATGGCGATCAGCATCTCGGCCAGATCCGGAATTTCGGGCTCCTGCGCCGCATTTTCCAAAATCGTCTCGCCGTCGGCCAGGGCTGCGGCCATCAAAAAGTTCTCGGTGCCGGTCACCGTCACCATATCGGTCGTGATGTGCGCACCATGCAGTCGGGATAAACCGCTCTGCAAGCTGGCCACCATATAGCCGTGCTCGACGGCGATGTGCGCGCCCATAGCCTGCAGCCCTTTGATGTGCTGGTCCACCGGGCGCGAACCGATGGCGCAACCACCAGGTAGCGACACCTTGGCATGGCCGAAGCGCGCCAGCAATGGCCCCAGCGCCAACACCGAAGCCCGCATGGTTTTGACCAGGTCATAGGGCGCCTCCGGCTTATCCAGAGCCGAGGCGTCAAGAACCACCACACCATCGTCTTGGACCTCCACCTTTACGCCCATATTGCGTATCAGCTTGACCATGGTGGAGACGTCCTGCAGCCTGGGGACATTGAGCAGCGTTACCGGCTCCGCGCTCAAGATGGCGGCACACAACTCCGGCAGCGCGGCATTTTTAGCACCTGAAATCGCCACTTCACCATGCAAACGGTGGCCGCCGCGTATGCGCAATTTATCCATGTGCGGCTCCGCCTGGCGCCCACTCGGCAGGGGTGTAGGTCTTCATGGACAAGGCATGTATCTCGTCAGTTTTCATGCGCTCACCCAAGGTGGCGTACACCATTTGGTGGCGCGCAATCGGGCGTTTGCCCGTGAATGCGGCAGCGACCACCGTGGCGTACCAGTGGCGGCCGTCGCCCTCCACGTCGCAATGGTCGCATGCCAATCCACTTTGAATCAGGGCCTTGATTTGTTCTGCGTTCATAAGAAGTTCATGGGTGAATCAGAAGTGGTTTTAGGAGCGGATTTTGTAGCCGGTGCGCAGCAAATGCAGTGCCACCACGCACACCGCCAGCAACACAGCACCCACCACCGCACAACTCAACCAGGGCGAGACATCGCTCTGGCCAAAAAATCCGAAACGAAATCCATCAATCATGTAGAAGAAAGGATTCACATGGCTGACCAGCTGCCAGAACGGCGGCAAGGAATGGATGGAGTAAAAAACGCCGCTCAAAAACGTCATCGGCATGACGGCGAAATTCTGAAACGCCGCGAGCTGATCAAATTTCTCCGCCCACAGACCGCCAATCAAACCCAAGGCACCCATGAGCGCGGCACCCATGAGTGCAAAAATAACCATCCACACCGGCTGCGCAACGCTGATCGGAACAAAAAAAGCCGCTATCACCAGCACGCACAGAGCCACCACCACACCGCGCACCATCGCCGCTCCCACATAGGCTACAAACCAGTCACGGTGGGACAAAGGCGAGAGCATCAAAAAAACCAGATTGCCCATCATCTTGCTGGTAATCAAGGAGGACGAGCTGTTGGCAAACGCGTTTTGCAGCAGGCTCATCATCGCCAGACCTGGCACCAGGAAGGCGGTGTAGCTCACGTTGTCGTACACCTTCACATGGTCTTGCAAGGCGTGGCCGAATATCAGCAAATACAGCATGGCATTGAGTACCGGGCCGCCAATCGTTTGGAAGGCGACCTTCCAAAATCGCAGCACCTCTTTGTAGACCAGGGTTTGCAAGCCGGTCATGCCGGAGCGCCTTCCAAGCTGACCGTATTATTTTTTTGCATGACTTCCAAAAACACGTCTTCTAGGTCAGCCTTGCGGATTTCCACGTCCTGCGCCTGCAAACCCGCCTGGCGCACGGCGCTCAGGTACTGCTCAATGTCGGCGGCGTTGTGGGCGGGAAACTGCACGATGCGCCCGGTCACACGGGCCCGCGGCCGCAAGGCCTCTGGCAGCTCACCATCGAGTTTGAAGCGCAACACGTTGCTGGAAGCGGCCTTCAGCAGTTCACTGGTGGTATCGAGCGCAACCACCCGACCCGACTTGAGCATGGCGATACGTCCGCACAAGGCTTCGGCCTCTTCGAGGTAGTGGGTGGTCAGCAATACGGTATGGCCTTCTTCGCGATTGAGGCGGGCAATGAACTGCCACAGGGTTTGGCGCAGTTCCACATCGACACCGGCCGTCGGCTCATCCAGCACGATGACGGGCGGCTTGTGCACCAGCGCCTGCGCCACCAGGACCCGGCGCTTCATGCCGCCCGAGAGTTGGCGCATATTGGCGTCCGCCTTGTCGGTCAAACCCAGGTTGTGGAGCAGCTCGTCGATCCAGGGCCCGTTGCTCTTGACGCCGAAATAGCCGGACTGGATCTGCAAGGTCTCGCGCACGCTGAAAAAAGGGTCGAATACCAACTCTTGCGGCACCATGCCGACCAGGCGTCGCGCAGCCGCAAAGTCTTTTTGTACATCGTGACCCAGCACACTGACGTGACCTGCGGTGGGGCGACTTAAGCCGGCGAGCATGCTGATCAAAGTCGTCTTGCCCGCCCCGTTAGGCCCCAGCAAACCAAAAAATTCACCTTGCTCGATGTCCAGGCTGACCCGGTCCACGGCAAGCAGACTGCCGCCCGATCGCCGTGCGGCATAACTTTTGGAAACGGCTTGGAAGGAGATCGCGGGCATGAAAACCGAAGATTTTACCCGTGGGGTGTACCAGCGGGCTGGCCCAGCGGCTGGGGCAATTCAGTGCCAGATGGTTTCGAGGCCGTAGACCGCAGCCAGGTCATACAGTCGCTGCGGAACGCCACGCAAATGAAATGCAGATCCTTGCGCACGCGCGCGGCGGGCCAGCTCCAACACCAGCGCAAGGGCGGCAGAGTCAAAATGCTGGAGGGCGGCGCAATCCACTGTCACAGGCTCGCCACGCAAGCGGGACAGCTGCGACTCCCATCGGGCCAGTTGCACTGTCGCATGTGCATGCGTCAGGGTGGCGGGCAGGGATAAGTCCATGGGATGGCCTTATTTCTTGGCGTTGGACTTGTTGCGGTCCGACAAACTGGCGATCAATCCATCCAGTCCTTTGGCGTTGATTTCCTGGGCAAACTGCGTTCTGTAGGTATCCACCAGCCAGACGCCCATGACGTTGAGGTTGTAAATTTTCCAACCCGAACCCTGGCCCGGAGTTTTGACCAAACGGTAGTCCATTTGGATCACGTCACCACCGTTTTTGACATCGGTGCGCACCACCAGTTCCTTGTCGTCCGCGCTACCGCGCAGCGGCTTCACTTCAACAGACTGATCACCCACCTGCGCCAAGGCACCGGAATAGGTTCGGGTCAACAAAATTTTGAACTCTTCCTGCAGGCGCGTACGCTGTTCAGGGCTGGCCTGCCGCCAAGCAGGGCCTACAGCCGAAGCAGTCATGCGCGCAAAATCCAGGTTGGGCATGATCCGGGTGTCGACCAGTGCCATCACCCGGTTCACATCGCCGTTGCGCATGCCCTTATCGGCCTTGATGCTCTCCAACACATCGATCGAGACACGCTTGACGAATGCCTCGGGCGCCTCATCCTCGGCGCGCGCCGCCAGGGGCAGCAACATCCACACACTCAAAAACAAAACCAAGCAACGCAAACGCGTTCTATCTACAGGCATCGCGATTCTCCATATTCATTCAAGGTCGGGGCTCATCATCCGCCGGTGAGTCTTCATCGGGCGGGCTGCCATCGTATTGCAAATAACGTTGGCGTTGCAAATACACATCCCGAATGAATGAATAGCCATCCAGCGCAGCGCCATCCACCGCGTTGCTGGCACCCAAATACGTGGCACGGGTGTCCACTACATTCAGCAGGGTCAGGGTATCCCGTGTGGCGGCTTCCGAGAACTGGTTGGTGAGATTGGCGCTGTAATCCACCGGAAAAGCAGCAACCCCGCGCAAGGTGTTCGGCCCTAACAGCGGCAACACCACATAAGGCCCGGGTTGGACGCCCCAGCGCCCCAAGGTGGTTCCAAAGTCGGCCTTGTGGCGCTCAATCTTCAGATCCGTGGCCACATCGAACAGCCCCAAAACGCCGACTGTGGTGTTCACAAACACCCGGCTGATGCTGTCACCGGTCTCCCGCTTGCGTCCGGCCAAAGCGTTGTTCACCGCCGACCAGACATCGCTCAAATTACCGAAAAAGTTGTGCACGCCTTTGCGGGCAAAACTGGGCACCACATCGCGGTAGACGGTGGCCACCGGCTTCAGGACGATGCGGTCCAGCTTGTCGTTGAAACTGAAAACGCTGCGGTTCATGGATTCCCAGGGGTCCCGCTCGTCCGGGGTTTGCACCGTGGCGCAGCCCGACAAGACCACCAGCGCGACGCAGCACATGCGCCTCCAGCGCAGATTCATTTACTGCCCCCGCTGGTCGGACCGTCGGCGGCCTTGCTGTACAAAAACTGGCTGATGAGGTTCTCCAGAACCACTGCGGACTGGGTTTGGCTGATGGTGTCGCCGTCCACCAGATTATCGGCCTCAGCACCGGCCTCAATGCCGATGTACTGCTCGCCAAGCAGGCCGCTGGTCAAAATTTTCAAGGTGCTGTCCTTCGGAAAGGCATAACGCTGATCCATGCGCAGTATGACCCGCGCCTGGTAGCTCTTGTCATCGAAGCGAATGGCGTCCACATGGCCCACCACCACGCCACTGCTTTTGACGGGGGCTTTGGGTTTGAGGCCACCAATATTGTCAAAAGGGGCTGTGACCTGGTAGGTCGTGGCCCATTGAAAGCTCAGCAAATTGGCAGATTTCAATGCCAGAAATACCAAAGCAAGCGCGCCCAATAGGACAAACAAGCCCACCCACACATCATTTTTTGAACGTTCCATAGCGCTTGTTTTCCTAGATACTGAACATCAAAGCGGTCAACACAAAATCCAGGGCCAGCACCGTCAGCGACGCCAGGACGACCGTGCGGGTGGTAGCCAACGACACACCCTCGGGGGTTGGCTGGGCCACAAACCCTTGCAGCAGTGCAATAAAACTGACCGCCAAACCAAAAATCACACTTTTAATCACGCCGTTACCCACGTCCGCCCACACGTCCACCCCGCTTTGCATCTGGCTCCAGAAGGCCCCCGCGTCCACGCCAATCATGACCACGCCGACCAGCCATCCGCCGAGAATACCCATGGCCGAAAAAATCGCGGCCAGCAGGGGCATGGCAATCACAGCACCCCAAAATCGCGGGGCCAGAATGCGCCGCACGGGATCCACCGCCATCATCTCCATCGCGCTGAGCTGCTCGCCCGCCTTCATCAGGCCGATCTCCGCGGTGAGCGAGGTCCCGGCGCGTCCTGCAAATAAGAGCGCGGCGATGACCGGGCCGAGTTCACGCACCAGGCTCAAGGCCACCAAAAGACCCAGCGCCTCCGACGAGCCGTATCGTTGCAAGGTGTAATACCCCTGCAAAGCCAACACAAAGCCCACGAAGGTGCCCGATACCATGATGATGGCCAGTGAGTAGTTGCCCATGAAATGGATTTGGTCGGTCACCAGCCGCAGCCTGCGCAACAATGCGGTGCCGGGCCACAGGAGGCGGGCAAACAAGCGCGCGCCATAACCCCAGTCAGCCAAGGCCAAACGCGAAGCAAACCCGATTTCAGCAGGATGCCACCGGCTGCGTGCAGGCGATTTCATCCGAATCGCTCCACATGAAAATCGTCCGCCAATGATTGGGCCGGGTAATGGAATGCCACCGGACCGGTCGGCAGGGCGTTGACAAACTGGTGCACCAGTGCATCGGTGCTGTGGAGCACTTCATCCGGGGTGCCGGCAGCGGCGACCTTGCCGTTGGCCAGAATCACCACGTGGTCGGCAATCTGAAAAGTTTCATGCAGGTCATGGGAGACGACCACGCTGGTCAAGCCCATGGCATCGTTGAGCTTGCGAATCAGCCGCGCGGTGGTTCCCAGCGAAATCGGGTCCAAACCGGCGAAGGGTTCGTCGTACATCAGCAGTTCGGGGTCCAGCGCAATGGCGCGGGCCAGCGCCACCCGCCGGGCCATGCCACCGGAAATTTCAGACGGCATCAGATCCCGCGCGCCACGCAGGCCAACCGCATTGAGTTTCATCAGCACGATGTCGCGCAGCATGGCTGCTGGCAGATCTGTATGTTCGCGCAAAGGAAAGGCCACATTGTCAAACACACTCAAATCGGTGAACAAGGCACCGAACTGGAACAACATGCCCATGCGGCGGCGGGCGGCAAACAAGGCGTCCTGATCCAGCGTCCCCACATCTTGCTGCGCCTGGGTACTGCCTTGCGGCCCGGCCAGCAACAACTGTCCGCTTTGGGCCCGGTACTGCCCACCGATCAATCGCAACACCGTGGTTTTCCCGCCACCGGAAGCGCCCATGAGTGCAGTGACTTTTCCTGTGGGAATCGACAGACTGACGCCGTCCAGAATCCTCCGCGCGCCGTAGCCGAAGCAAACTTCTTTCAGTTCAACCAGTGGAATTGGTGGCGTACTTGGCATGTAAAGCGCTGTTGCTGACGCCTGGAGCGGCGAGACAACAACCATTATCAATTAGTTTTGTGATGCCGGGCCAGCCCCACAAGCCACTAAGCCAAGCCCGCCAAGTTCGCCGCCTAGCGCGGTAAGACGCTGCTACCCATCAGGAAAGCGTCGACCGAGCGGGCCGCCTGCCGACCCTCACGAATCGCCCACACAACCAGCGACTGTCCACGCCGCATATCACCGGCGGCAAACACTTTGGGCACATTGGTCCCATATCCGCCTTCGTCCGTGTGCGCGCGGGCGTTGCCCCGGGCATCTTTGGTGACGCCAAACGCACTCAGCACACTGGCAACCGGGTTGACAAAGCCCATAGCGAGCAAGACCAAGTCGGCTTTGACGATTTTTTCAGAGCCGGGAATTTCCACCATTTTGCCGCCCTGCCATTCGACCCGCACGGTTTTCACGCCGGTGACCTTACCCTTCGCGCCCACAAACTCCTTGGTGGAAATCGCGAATTCGCGCTCGCATCCCTCTTCGTGGCTGGAGCTGGTGCGCAATTTGAGTGGCCAGTAGGGCCAGGTCATAGGGCGGTTTTCTTCCACCGGTGGCTCCGGCATGACTTCGAACTGCACAACCTCGACCGCACCATGGCGGTTGGAGGTGCCCACGCAATCGCTGCCGGTGTCGCCGCCGCCGATGACCACCACGTGTTTGCCATCCGCACGCAGTTGGGTTTTGAGCTTGTCGCCCGCATTGACCTTGTTTTGCTGGGGCAGGAACTCCATCGCAAAATGGATGCCGTTGAGATCGCGCCCCGGTACCGGCAGGTCCCGCGACTGTTCCGAGCCGCCGGTCAGCAAGACGGCATCGAATTCGCTTTGCAACTGACTGGCGCTCACCGTCTCTTTGGACCAGTTGGTCACTTTCGAGTCCTGGGGCCATTCGCCCACCATGACGCCAGTGCGAAAAACCACGCCCTCGGCTTGCATCTGCTCCACGCGCCGGTCGATGTGCGACTTCTCCATCTTGAAGTCCGGAATGCCGTAGCGCAGCAAGCCACCCACCCGGTCGTTCTTCTCGAACACCGTGACCGCATGCCCCACGCGGGCGAGTTGCTGGGCCGCTGCCAGACCGGCCGGCCCGGAACCAACCACCGCGACGCTTTTGCCAGTTTTGTGCGTAGGCAACTGGGGGTTCACCCAACCCTCCGCCCAGGCCCGGTCGATGATGGCGTGTTCGATGGATTTGATGCCCACCGCATCGTCATTCACATTCAAAGTGCACGCCGCTTCACAAGGGGCCGGGCAAATGCGGCCGGTGAATTCAGGGAAATTATTGGTGCTGTGCAAAACATCAATGGCAGCGCGCCAGTCGTTCTGGAATACCAGTTCGTTGAAATCCGGGATGATGTTGTTGACAGGACAGCCGCTGTTGCAAAACGGTGTGCCGCAATCCATGCAGCGCGCGCCTTGCACCTTGGCCTGTTCGGGGCTGAGCGCAATGACAAACTCCGCGTAGTTTTTGACCCGCTCGGGGACAGGCTTGTAGCCCTCTTCGATGCGCTCAAACTCTTTGAAACCGGTAATCTTTCCCATGGTCTAGTCCTTGGATGTTGCTGTACTTCCGCGGCTTATCCGGCCACGGCCTGCGTCGCTGTCTTTTTGGCGTGGATCTCTGCCAGCGCGCGTTGGTATTCCTTGGGGAAGACCTTCACGAATTTGGCGCGGGCGGCATCCCAGTCGTCCAACAAGGCGCGGGCCCGGTTGCTGCCAGTCCAGCGGTTATGTTCGGCCAGCAGACGGCGCACAGTCGCCTCATCGGTGTCGCCCAGATGCCAGATACCGCGGTCCATGCTGTGCTCCTGCTCTTGCGCCGGTAGAACGGTCTTGAGGTCCACCATGGCCGTGTTACAGCGGCTGGCGAACTGCCCGTCCTCGTCATACACGTAGGCTATGCCACCGCTCATGCCGGCAGCAAAATTACGTCCGGTTTGGCCCAGCACCAGCACAGTCCCGCCCGTCATGTATTCGCAACCGTGGTCGCCCGTTCCTTCCACTACGGCCGTCGCTCCCGACAAACGCACCGCGAAGCGCTCACCGGCCACCCCACTGAGAAAAGCTTCCCCCGCAGTGGCACCGTACATCACGGTGTTACCCACAATCGTGTTGCGCAGGGCGTCACCCCGGAAATCAATGCTCGGGCGTACGACCACGCGGCCTCCGGACAAGCCTTTGCCGGTGTAGTCGTTGGCGTCGCCAATCAGATACAGCGTGATGCCCTTGCACAAGAACGCACCGAAGGACTGGCCGCCGGTACCCTCCAGTTGGATGCGGATCGTGTCGTCGGGCAGGCCTTCCGGATGCACCTGGGTCACCGCCCCGGACAACATGGCGCCCACGGAGCGGTTGACGTTGCGCGCGACTTCCATGAACTGCACTTTTTCGCCTTTGTCGATGGCGGCGCGGCTTTTCTCAATCAGCACTTTGTCCAGGGCTTTGTCCAAACCGTGGTCTTGTGTGTCCACATGGAACAGC
>CANIRI010000004.1 GCA_947469815.1 Comamonadaceae bacterium
CTGCGCGTCCACGCCCAGCATCTGCGTTTTAGCGGCGTTCGAGTACGTCACAAAGCCGCGCTCCAGCCAGGCGCTGGAGCCCGCCAGATCGGTGCAGGCCGCAGCCACCATACCGCCTGTGCAGCTCTCGGCGGTGGCCAGCATCCATTGGCGGCGCAGCAGCGTGTCCGCCACTGCCTGCACCGCTGCGGCCCATTGCGCAGACATCACCAGACCCTCCACAAGGCCATCACCAGCAGCGTGCACGCCGCAGCTACCAGGTCATCGAGCATGATGGCCCAGCCCGCGCGGGTCCAGCCCCAGGGCGTGGTGGCGGGGTTCTCGCCGTGGAACAAGTTGTCGGCCCAGCCCACAGGGCCGGGCTTGGCGATATCGAAAAATCGGAACAGCGCAAACGCCGCCAACTGCCCCTGCCAGCCCGTCGGCATCACCAGCCACAGCACCAGCCAGAATGCCACGACTTCGTCCCACACCACGACGCTGGGATCGGCCACACCCAGGTCGCGCGCGGTGACAGCGCAGGCCCAGACACCCAGCGGAATTCCCACCGCAATCACCCAGGCCCAGCTTGCGTCGTCCATCACGGGTTGCAGCGCGACAAACGCCGCCCAGGCCCACAAGGTCCCGGCAGTGCCCGGCCCTTTGGGGCTCAGGCCTGAGCCAAAGCCCAGTGCCAGCAGCCGCGCCGGGTGCCGCCACATGAAACCGGCCCTAGGGCGTACCTTCACTGGTTGGAGGATGTCGTTCATGTTGCGCTGCTCCGCTGCATGTTGGCATCTTGCGAGAAATGGTCGAAGCTTCTGCTTGTCGCCAAGGCTAGGCCTGCGCCGTCGAGCACGCGCAGGCCTGGCCGTCCGTCAATACGGCCGATGCGCTGCACCGGCGTACCGCTGGCGTGGGCGGCCGCTGCAACAGCCGCAGCGTGCGCGGGTGCGGCGGTGAATACCAATTCGTAGTCGTCGCCACCGTTGAGCACGCAGTCATGTAGCAGTTGCGCATCAATGTCGCTAGTGGCCCACGGGCACGTGGCCAGCACCGCCGCATTGTCCAGTTGCGCGCCCACTGACGAGCGTTCCAGGATATGGCCCAGATCGCCCAGCAGCCCGTCGCTCACATCGGCGCAAGCGCTGGCTATGCCGCGCAGTGCCAAGCCCAGCGCCACGCGCGGAGTGGGGCGCTCCAGCCGCGCGCGACAGGCCGCTGCTGCCAGGGCGTCCAGTTGCAGCCGGCCCAGCTGGTGTTGCAGCCCCAGCGCGGCCTCACCCAATGTGCCGCTCACGTATATATCGTCTCCGGCTTGCGCGCCGCTGCGCAGCAAGGCCAGGGTGCGCGTCGGCCCCTTTGCATCGCCCGGCACTTCGCCAAACACGGTGATGCACAGGGTCAGCGGGCCGCGTGTGGTGTCGCCGCCGATGAGCTCGCAGCCATGTGCATCGGCCAGGGCCCAGAGTCCGGCGGAAAAGGGTTCTAACCACGCCGCGTCGGCAGAGGGGAGTGAAAGCGCCAAGGTGAAGGCCATTGGCCGCGCACCGCAGGCAGCCAGGTCACTGAGGTTGACCGCCAGCGCTTTGTGGCCCAGCGAATAAGGGTCTACATCGGGGAAAAAATGGCGCCCCGCTATCAGCATGTCGGTGGAAATGGCCAGTTGCATGCCGGGGGCGGTTTGTAAGATGGCGGAATCGTCGCCCACGCCCAGAACCGCGCCCGGGCTGGGGCGGGTGAAGTAGCGTTTTATCAGTTCGAATTCGCCCATCGCCGCGCCGCCTGCCGCGCGCCTCAGTGCAGGGTGCGGTCGCTGCCGCTGAGTGCGTCCAGCACAAAGATGGGAATGTCTGCGTCGAATTTTTCACCGTCTTCGGCCACGCAAAAATAACTGCCGTGCATGGTGCCCGTGGGCGTGCGCAGGCGGGTGCCGCTGGTGTATTCAAAGGCTTCGCCGGGTTTGAGCAGCGGCTGGTGCCCGACCACACCCAGGCCTTTGATGCGCTCGGTGTGGCCCTTGGCGTCGTTGACGCTCCAGGTGCGCGAGATCAGCTGCGCGGTCACTTGGCCGGTGTTCCGGATCGTGATGGTGTACGCAAACACATACAGGCTATCGTGCGGCATGCTTTGCTCGGGCAGGTACTGCGGATGTACCTCCACCGTAAAGTGGTAGCGGGGATTGGTTTTTGACATCCGCCGATGCTACGGCGAAAATGCCCCCATGACTTACCGCATCGCCCCCTCCATACTTTCCGCCGACTTTGCCCGCCTGGGTCAGGAGGTCCAGTCCGTCATCGCCGCCGGTGCCGACTGGATCCACTTTGACGTGATGGACAACCATTACGTGCCCAATCTGACCTTCGGCCCCATGGTCTGCCAGGCGCTCAAGCCGCACGCCAAAACCGCAGCGGGCCAGGCGGTTCCGATCGATGTGCATTTGATGGTGCAACCGGTCGACGCCCTGGCGGCTGCTTTTGCGCAGGCGGGGGCCGACCTGATCAGCTTCCACCCCGACGCCAGCGGCCATGTGCACCGCAGCATCCAGGCCATCAAGGCGCAAGGTGTTCAGGCCGGACTGGTGTTCAATCCGGCCCAGCCCCTGGACGTGCTGGATTGGGTGATTGAAGACATCGATTTGATTCTGATCATGAGCGTCAACCCTGGTTTTGGCGGCCAGGGGTTTATTGATTCCGCGCTGCGCAAAGTCGAGGCCGCGCGTCAACGCATACGTGCCAGCGGCAAGGACATCCGCCTGGAGGTGGACGGCGGTATCAAGGTGGACAACATCCGCCGCGTGGCCGATGCCGGGGCCGACACTTTTGTCGCGGGCAGCGCCATCTTCGGCAAGCCCGACTACAAGGCGGTGGTGGACCAGATGCGGGCGGCGCTCGCCGCGTAAGCGGTCTGGCGGGCCGCTAATCCACGCTGGCGGTGAAAACCGTCAGCACGCCGGTAAACGCGTAGAGGTGCTCATAGGCCACTTCACCACTGGCAAAAAACCCGACCAAGGGCACATCGCCCAGCGCTTGGCGCACGATCTGCATCTCAGCGTGCGGCCAGCCGAAATGCGCGCCGCCACGGCCCACGCAACTCACGTACACGGCCCCGACGATGTGTTTGCGCTCGGCGGTAGGCGTCACGGAGGTAGCTGGCGTTCCATCGACAGCGGCATATTCCAGTTCGGCCGGCTCCAGTTCTTCGCGGATTTCGGCGCAGATGCGCATCAGGTCGGAGCGCGCGGTTTCGGAATTACGGCGGCAAAACGCCAGTTGCAAGCCCGGTCGCACCGCGTCACCCACGGCGATGGCGCGCCGCCCCGGGTCCAGGCCGATGATCTGGCGCACCTGGGTTTCGTTGCCCAGGTTGCCGGTCAGGCGCACCGCCGCATTCGCCGCGCCGGTGCGCGGTGCCGCCAGGCCCACCAGCGTGGCGCGCACGGCGCTGAGTGCCGCCTCGGGTTGGTCCAGGCTGACTTTCAAATCGGCCAGCAGCGTGTCCAGGGCCGGTTGGTCGTCCAGCGCGATCACCACGTTATCCCGCGCTTCGGTCACCACCCGCACTTTGGACACCGGTTTGCAGCCCTGGGTCACACGCGAAATCAAATCCACCTGCGGCCCAAAGGCCACGCCGCTCATACCGCCGCTGAACACGCCTTTGCTGCGCCCTTGGCCCGGCAGCGTGCCGTCGCCGGACAGCGCAAATTGCACGCTGCGGCCACGGCTGCTGGACAGCCCGCCAAACAGGTAGCCGCTTTCGGTGCGCCGCGCCATGTCGCCCAGCAGCTCGGTGACATCGGGCGTTGACGGATCCACATGCAGCAGCGCGGTTTGCGACTCAAACCCCAGATTCAGCGGTGAGACACCGGAGAACACGCGGAACTGGTCGCTGGGGATTTCCAGCAGCATGACCGCCAGCGCCGGTTCGTCGAAATACTCCACATTGGTTGCGGCAATGCCAACGCCCACGGTACCGGCCCAGTCGGTGACAGCCGGTAGCTCGGCACCGAGGTAGTCCAGGATGTCCTGCGCCACATCGACATAGTCGTCGGTGATGTACAGCAACCCCAGGTTGGGTGCGCCGGCGTGCTGGCCATCTGCCATCTGGGCGCGCAATTGCGCCAGCACCAGCGCGGCTGCGCCATGCCACTGCGGGTGCGTGGCGTGGGCAAAAGGGAAATTTTTCATGCGGGGCCGCTCAGCTGCGCTTGCGTGCGCGTGAGGGCGCGGTCTTTTTGGCGGCGGGGCGGGTTGCGGCACGGGTAACGGCAGTTTTTCGGGCGGTTTTTTTCGCGGGCGGGGCTGCCTTAGGGGCGGCCTGGCTGGCTGCGTTACCCACGTCTTTGAGGGCGGTGGCGGCGATGTTTTGAAATTGCTGGGTTAGCGCATTCCACATCTGCATGGGGTCTACGGCGGGGCCGGCCGGTTTGGCCTCGGGCGCGGCAGCACTTTGGTCCGGCGCCGCTGATGGCGCCGCCGGCGCTGCGCCTTGGCCGGCACCTCCAAACGCGCTGGGCATTTGGAAATTCATGCTTTTCAGCGTGGCCAGGGTCATTTTCTGCACCTCCAGCGCCTGTATGGTGGCCGCCAGCGCGCGGGTGTTTTGTTCCAGCCAGAACTGCACGGTCTTCAGTTCGCCGATGCGCTTGTCCAAATCTTCCGCGCTCATGGTCGGGGTGAACCACTGGTTGAACGCGGCGCTGGCCGGGCTGGACGCGTTGCTGGCCTGCGCGGCACCTTTGCTCAGGCCCTGCAAAAAGTCAAAACCGGGAACAAATTTGCCAAAGCCCATGGGGTCGTTGGTATTGGGTGAGGTCATGGCGGCTCCAAAAGTCGTGCCCTGCGGTTGTAACAGCTTACGGCCCGGGCCCTGTTTCAGTGGTCGTGCTGGTGCGCCCCCTGACCCGCCGGTGCGGCGCTCAGAACGGGCACGCGCAAGTCCTGGGTACTTTGCACGCCCTTGCTGTCACGCAGGGTCAGCGTGATGGGAATGGTTGTGTCCTTTTGCAAGGGCAGTTTCAAGTCCATCAGCATCAGGTGGTAGCCGCCGGGTTTGAGCTGCACCGCTTTGCCGGCGGGCAGTTCCAGCCCTTTGGCCAAGGGGCGCATGCGCATCACCTCGCCGTCCATCTTCATCTCATGGACTTCGGCCACGCCAGCCACGGGCGTGCTGACGCTGACCAGGGTGCTAGCGGCCGGGGCGGTGATTTGCATGAAAGCACCGGTGGCTTTTTGGCCTTGCACGGTGGCGCGCACCCAGGCGTTTTTCACCTCGACGGTTTGTGCCTGAGCGCCGCCGGCCAGCACCATGGCGAACAGGAGGCAAAAGATTCGGGAAATAGAGTTCATGGGGAGTCCTTGGATCAATGGGGGTTCGGGTTAATGGCTGTGGCCCGTGCCGCTTTGGATGTCCAGCACTTCTAGCAAGGCCGCAGGGGACGCCATGCCGTGTGTTGACGTGCCGCTGGCGGGAATTTCGCTCCAGTCCAGACTGCCGTTGGCGCATTGCTGCAGCACTTTGAACCACAGCGGCCCGGGTCGCTTGGGGGTGGTGCCACGCAGCACGAACTCATCGTAGTAGGCCGAGGGTAAAGCGTCCTGTGCGGTGTTAGCCGTCCAGGTGATGGACTGCACGCCTTCGGTAAAGGTTGTGCCGTGCAGGGTGTAGGGCTGTGCCAGCGGGCCGGTCTGTGTGCGCAGCGTCCAACCCGGCTTGGGCATGGGTTGAGCGGCATTAAAGCCCTCTGGAATCAGCACCCGCAGCGTGGTGGTGGCCTCTGTGCCGCAGCCATGGCCCACCCGCAAAGCGGCGCGGTAGCTGCTGCCAGCGGCGGCAGCCGGATCGAGCAGCACCACATGGGCTTGGGTAAAGCTTGTGAGTAAAAACAGAGAGAAAGCAAAGGCATATTTTTTCATGGGGTATCCATCATGTACGGGTGGGGATGGGCCGCGCCGGGCGGCAGCATCCAAAAGTGTTCGGGAAAGTGGGCTGGCCGCAGCGGGATCTACCGCCGCAGTGCCGGTTGCGACCGTCAGACGGCAGGCGGGCCGCGTGCCGGGGCGGGTCCGGCATGGCGGCGGTGCAGCGCAGGGGTGGCCGCAGCCCGCGTGAACGGGCTGGCGCTGTCGACATGCGGTAGCGGCGCGGGTGCTGCGCTTACCAGTGCTGCACCGCCCAAACACAGCACACAATGCCAGCCGACGTGGGGTGGTTCAGCGGGCGGGGCGGTGTTCTGGTCTGCAGGCGGCTGCACACCCAGCGCCGAACAGATTTGGTGCAGTGGGGCATCGGCAGGATCAGCGGCCAAGGCGGGCGTGATAACTGCAGCCGCCAGTGACAGCGCCCACCAGGCCAACACCCCCACCATCAACGCACGGGCGCGGCGCAGGTGGTGGAACAGTGAGGGGGTAGGGGACATGCTTGTGAGAAGGTCGGCTGCTATCCTACTCCGATGATGCAGTACACCTTTTTGTCAGCAACAAGTTTGCTGACCTTGATCCGCGCGCAGTGAGCAGGGCCTATGGCAGACGCAGCTCCATCGTCTGCGATTGAGTCAGCCCGGCCGGGGTCGCCGCCGGGACGGCAGAAATGGCTGGCTGCGGTGTGCACTTTGGCGCTTGTGGCGCTGCTGCATTGGTGGACTCTGGGTGAGATCGCCGCGCTGATCGGGCCGCTCGGTGACCCGGAGCAATCTCCTTCCGACATCACCAGCCCGATACTGACCCGCACCATTACTCTGCCTGTTGAGACGTCTGCGGTCGCGTCGCCTGCGCCCCCCGCTGCACCGGTCCCGCGACCCCTTGAGTCGCCAGCGCCAGCGACTGAGATGCAAGCTGCGACAAGTCCAGCGCCCGCTTTGGAGGCGGTCTCCGTGCCCGCACCAGTGCCCGTGGCCCAAGAACCTCCATCGGAGCCCCCGCAGCCGCTGGAGCCCCCCGCACCGGTGGCGATGCCCCTCGCGGCCGCGTCGGCACCTGCGGCCCCACCCGCGCCGGAGGAAAAAGTCGCTGTGGCCCCCGTGCCAATCCCGTTGCCAGCTCCAGCGCCCAAGCCAGAAGCCGAGCCAACGCCCGGTGTCCCCCCTGCGCCGCCAGCGCCCGCACCCCTACCCCTACCCGACGCAAAAGCCCCCGAGCAGCCAGTCCCCGCGCCCAAAGTCCAGCCTGAGCCCGCCCCTGCGATTCCAGTTGCACCGCCTACACCTGCACCGACATCGGCAGCAGCTTCGGTGCCAGCGTTCGCGCCCCCAAGCCGCCCCCTGCTGTGGCCGGGCTCCAAGGTGTTGGCCTACCAATTGGAGATCAACTCTTTCCCGCTCCCCGCGCGCGCCGAGTTGCGCTGGCGGCATGACGGTGCGCAGTACGAAGCCAGCCTGGCTTTGCAGTCATTGATCTCGGTGACACGCAGCAGCAAGGGCGCGATCACGCCACAGGGTTTGGAGCCGCTGCGCTACGGTGAAAAAATCACCGCGCGCGGTGAAAGTGCGGTCCATTTTCAGCGTGACAAAGGCATCGTCAGTTTCAGCAACAACAAGCCCAATGCCGTGCTGCTGGCCGGCATGCAAGACGAGGTCAGCGTGTTTTTTCAGGTGGCCGCCATGTTGGGTGGCAGCCCGCAACACTTTGTGCCTGGCACCGAAATACCCCTGCAAACCGCTGAAAGCCGCGCTGTGCGGACTATGGTGTTTGTGGTCGGGAAAACTGAGCTTATGGATTTGCCAGGGGGGCGGGTGCCAACCATTTATTTGAGCCACACCGAGCCCCCTGCGTTTGAGGGGGCGCGCAGCTCCAAAGGCGAGATCTGGGCTGCCCCGGGATTGGACTATTTGCCGGTGCGCATCCGCATCACCGAGCCGTCCGGCACCACCTATGACCTGCGCTGGTCCCAGACCTTGGCCCCGTAACCGGCGGGCACCGCCCTTTTGCCGCTAAGATGTTGCTATGAACCTGCTGTACGACTCGGAAACCTTCACTGTCACCCACATGCTGGCCAATATGCAGGGCTCTTCCGAGGGGGAAGTCCGAATCGGCGGCCCCAGCGACACGGTTCTCAGCCCTGAGACATCCGAACGCTTCCCAGCGGGCATTCCCACACTGGCGCGCCACGGTTTTGAGATCGTGGACAAGCGCTCAGGCAAAGAGGTGTATCTCGACGGCTCATGGGCCGAGTTGTTTCAACAGCACATCATGGCCTGGCAGGTGAACACCCCCACGCAGGACGAAGTGGAAGAAACTCTGTCGCAGTACGCCGAACTGGCGCAAAACCCGGTCGTTGCGCACTAAAAGCCCTCAGGGCTTGACGGCTAACTGCCCCATCTCCTGCCCCATTCTCACGGGGCTTGCCGCGCCCCACGCGGGGTTGAACCCCATAGTCCCGGGTGGCCATAGCAACACCACGGTAGACCCCAGTAAAAAGCGGCCCATCTCTGCGCCCTGACGCAAAAACGGGGCCGGCGCGTCCTCGCTTCCGTAGTGCCATGTGCTTACCTGCGGGCGACGCGGCGGGTTGACAAACCCGTGCCACACCGTGGCCATGCTGCCCACAATCGTCGCCCCCACCAGCACCAGGACCATGGGGCCGTGCGGCGTTGCGAAATGGCAGACCACCCGCTCGTTGCGCGCAAACAAGCCCGGCACGCCGCGCGCCGTGGTCGGGTTCACCGAGAACAAATCACCCGGCACATAGACCATGCGCTGCAGCCTTCCGTCGCAAGGCATGTGGATGCGGTGGTAGTCGCGCGGGCTGAGGTAGATCGTCGCAAAGCTGCCGCCATGGAACTGCGCCGCAGCTTCCTTGTCGCCCGCCAGCAATGCGGCGCAGGTGTAGCTGTGGCCTTTGGCCTGGAAGATCCGGTCACCATCAATCGCCCCGAGCTGGCTGATGGCGCCGTCCACCGGGCAGACAAAGTCGGCCGCTGCCAGCGGGCGGGCATCGGCGCGCAGGGCGCGGGTGAAAAAAGCGTTGAAGCTGGGGTAGGCGCCGATGTCCGGCTCGGCGGCCTCAGCCATGTTGACGTTGTAGCGGCCGACGAACCAGGCGATCAGGCGGGTGGTGTAGCCGCCCCACTGGCGCGTGGCAACCCAGCCGGCAAAGGCGGTCAGGGCTTTTTGGGGCAAAAGGTACTGGGGCAGGACGGCCAAACGATCAGACACGGAAGCTCCAGCAAGGGGGTGGTCTCGGCGCGAAACGCTGGCCGGTACAGCCGCGCCCTTAGGCCACGGTAAGGGCCGCGAATTATAGTGAGCGGTGTTTGAAAGGCCGCCCTGTGAGTATTGCCCGCATTCCACCCATTCAATGCCTCTTGACTTTCGAGGCGCTGGCGCGTTTGCGCAGCGTCACGCAGGCCTCTGAAGAGCTGTGCGTCACCCCCAGCGCGGTGAGCCACCGGGCGCGCCAGTTGGAGCAGATCATCGGCACCAAGCTCTTCGGCCGCGCGGATTTTTCACTCACCACCGAAGGCAGCGAATACCTGGCTTACGTGCGTGAGGGGCTGGCGATTTTGCAAAAGTTCCCCAACGTCGGTGCCGCGCCTGGCAAGCGCAAATTGCGTCTGGCGGCGACCCCGACGTTTGCGCGCTCGGTCGTGATTCCGCGTTTGCGTGAATTCACCGAGGCCTATCCCGAGATCGACGTCACCATGCAGGTCTCGATTCCCTTGCTCGACGTGATTGCCGAAGACGCCGATCTCATGGTGCGCTTTGGCGCTGGCCGCTACGCCGACTTGGAACATGTGTGCATCACCCACGATGTGGTCACCCCCATGGCATCGCCTGAGTTTGTGCGCCAGTACGGGCCCTTTGAGACCCCGCAGAGCATCCACCACCAGCCGCTGCTGCGCAGCCCGCTGGAGCCCTGGCGCACCTGGTTTGCCGCCATGCAGCTCGATTGGCCCGAGCCCACCGAAGGCTCGCAGTTCAACGATATCGGCCTGATGTGCGACGCCGCCGCCGCCGGCATGGGCATCGCGCTGGTGCGCCACAAGCTGGGCGCGCCCTGGCTCAACAGCGGCACTTTGGTGCCCCTGGGCAACAGCGCCGCTTTCACCACTCCAGTGGTCAGCCCGCACGCCCACTATTTGTGCTGGCGCACCGGCACGCTGGACCGCTGGGAATGCGCGGCTTTTGCCGAATGGCTCAAACAAGTCGGGGCCTGATTTCACGCGTGGCTTCAAGAATCTTCACCCCAAGCGCCCTGCCAGCCCCTACAGTCCAAGCATGAACGCGCCCCAATCCCTTTTCTCGCACGAATTGTTGCAAGCCTCCGAGGCCCAGGCCCTGAAAAACCTGCAGGCCCGGGTGGTCGCGGCTCTCTCGGTGGATTTGCCCGCGCATGCTTTGCTGTACCAGACGGAAGACACCGTGCCCTACGAGTGCGACGGCCTCACCGCCTACCGCCAGCGCCCGCTGCTGGTGGCCCTGCCCGAGACTGAGGCGCAAGTGCAGGCGGTTTTGCGCATCTGCCACGCGCTGGGCGTGCCGGTGGTGGCGCGCGGCGCTGGCACCGGCTTGTCCGGCGGTGCCATGCCCAACCCCGGCGGCGTCACCCTGAGTCTGGCCAAGTTCAACAAAATTCTGGCGATGGACCCGGTCAGCCGCACCGCGCGGGTGCAGTGCGGCGTGCGCAACCTGGCTATCAGCGAAGCCGCTGCGCCGCTGGGCCTGTATTACGCGCCCGACCCCAGCAGTCAGATCGCCTGCACCATCGGCGGCAACGTGGCCGAGAACTCCGGCGGCGTGCACTGCCTCAAATACGGCCTGACCTTGCACAACGTGCTGCGCGTGCGCGGCTTCAGCGCCGAGGGCGAGCCGCTCGAATTCGGCAGCGCCGCTTTGGACGCGCCCGGCTATGACTTGCTCAGCCTGGTGATCGGCAGCGAAGGCATGCTCGCGGTGACGATTGAAGTCACCGTCAAGCTGGTGCCCAAGCCGCAGATCGCGCGCTGCATCATGGCCAGCTTTGACGACATGCGCAAAGCCGGTGACGCGGTAGCTGCGGTCATTGCCGCCGGCATCATCCCGGCCGGCCTCGAGATGATGGACAAGCCCATGATCGCCGCCGTGGAAGACTTCGTCCACGCCGGTTACGACCTGAGCGCGGAGGCGATATTGCTCTGCGAGAGCGACGGCACGCTGGAGGAGGTGGAGGAAGAAATCGGCCGCATGAGCGAAGTCCTGCGCGGCCACGGCGCCACTGCCATTGCGGTCAGCCGCGACGAAGCCGAACGCCTGCGTTTTTGGAGCGGGCGCAAAAACGCGTTTCCGGCAAGCGGCCGCATCAGCCCCGATTACATGTGCATGGACAGCACCATCCCGCGCAAGCGCCTGGCCGATATGTTGCTCGCCATCGGCGAGATGGAAAAAAAGTACGGCCTGCGCTGCGCCAACGTCTTCCACGCGGGTGACGGTAATTTGCACCCCCTCATTCTTTTCGACGCGAGTGACCCGGACCAGTTGCACAGGTGCGAACTGTTTGGCGCTGACATCCTGGAAACCAGCGTCGCCATGGGTGGCACCGTGACCGGCGAACACGGCGTGGGTGTGGAAAAACTCAATAGCATGTGCGTGCAGTTTTCTGCTGCCGAAAACGAGCAGATGTTCGGCGTGAAACGCGCCTTTGACCCGGCCGGTTTGCTCAACCCCGGCAAGGTCATTCCCACGCTGCACCGCTGCGCGGAGTACGGCAAGATGCTGGTGCGCGCCGGGGCGATCAAGCATCCGGATTTGCCGCGGTTTTAACCCGCGCAGTACCAGGGCGCTATTTGTGCAGCACTTGGAAAAGGCTGGATAAACGCTCTACTTTTAAAAAAGCCATCAACCCGGTTGACGCCGCCAAAAGATGCCCATATAGTGGGCTCACCCAGTGTGTGCCAATGACGCCGCCACGAGGTAAGGCATAGAAGCCCCGAACGAGCTACGTCTCGCGCGGGGTTTTTTTTCGACTCTCACACTTGGCATAAATAGATTTGACGTTTTCTGGATGTGTGAAATTCCCCATGTTGAAGCAGGAGCTAAAAAATGAACATTGATCAACCATCGGCGCTGGAGCAGGCGGCCGTAACACCATTTGATTTGAGCACTCTGACGGTAGAAAAAGTACAAGAGGGCTTTCGAAGCGGCGCCTTTAATTCTGAAACGCTGGTAAGGGCGTGCCTAGCTCAGATTGGGCAATACAACAGCTACTACAACGCCATCATTTTTATGAATGATGAGGCTATTGCAGTTGCCCGTTCCATAGACCAACGTCGTTTGGCGGGCGAGGTCCTGGGTCCTCTCGCAGGAGTCCCTGTTGTTGTGAAAGATCCGATGGACATGGTGGGCTTTCCAACGACTGCCGGCTGGTCATTGCTGCACAGCAAAACCGGTGGGGTGGATCTCATGCCGGAGCGTGATTCTCCAGTGGTTGCGCGCATGCGGGCTGCAGGCGCTGTCATCCTGGGTAAAACCAATGTGCCGGTTCTCAGTGCGACAGGTACTGACGCGGATAACAGCTGGGCTGGGCCCACGTTAAATGTCGCAAAGGTAGACAGCGTGCCTGGTGGAAGCAGTGCTGGAACAGCCGCTGCAGTTGCCTCAGGTATGGCCGTGCTGGGTCTTGCTGAAGAGACTGGGGGGTCTATACAAAATCCTGCCGCCGCGCAAGATTTGGTCGGCATTAAGCCGACCATGGGCTTAGTTCCAAACGCTGGCGTTATGCCTTTGTCTGGGAATCGGGATGTGGTGGGTCCTATTGCGCGTTGCGTTCGAGACGCGGCACTTTGCCTCGATGTCCTATCCGGTTATTCAGCCGAAGATCCAAAAACCCTTGCTGGAGTTGGACGTAAGCCAACCCTTGGATACACATCAAAATTAAATGTCGATGGATTGAAAGGTATCCGGCTAGGGCTTTACGGACCCGGATGGCGCAATCAGCCCCTATCAGCCGAAACTAAACGTATATATGACCGTGCCGCACAAGAGCTTGAAGCCCAGGGCGCTATTTTGATAGAGGACCCTTTCGCAGGTAGTAATTTTGCAGATTTGAGACAGACAACCTTACCTTTGCCGAATTTTGATGCGCGTGGAATGGAGTCGGTTCCTTATGACTTGCAAAAGTACCTGGAGCGACTTGGGCCCAAAGCCGCTATCAAAAGTTTTAAAGAGTTTGCAGAGGCAACGGCGAGCGAAGCATGTTTTGGACCGGACGGTGTATTGAGTTTTATGAACACCTTGCCGCAATTCAGATCTTGTTTGCAATCGCCAACAAATCCCCCGGATCTTTCAGACTTTATTTCGTTAAAGGAGAGCTACCTCCGCATTTTGGATGAGGTTTTCAATAGCAAGGGTTTAGACGCCTTGGTTTTCCCACAAATACGAGAAGAGTTACCCCTCATCAATTTAGGACAGACAATCCAAGAAACCACGGTTGGAGAAATCAATATTGCCGGTATACCAGGCGTGGTGGTGCCCGCTGGTTATTACGAATCAGGATGCCCCTTTAGCCTCATATTCGTAGGCAGACTTTGGAGTGAGGTAGACCTGTTGTCTTATGCCTATGCCTATGAATCTGCAACGCATCACCGTAAAGTTCCGTTGTTGTCACAATCTAATTCATAGAAAAGAAAATTATCAAGAGCTTGGTTTGGTATTACCCCCGCCCGCCTTCACATCGCCCAAATCCGCGGCACCCCCGCCCCTAGCCGCCACATTTCTGCCCGCCACGCCACGCGAACAGCGCGCAGCAGTTCCATAGCCGCCTCCACCTGCGGAGCCAGCACGCGTACCACCACCACCTGCGGGTTGGGGCTGGTGGCCCCGGCGCTGGCAGCCAGGGGGTGGCTATCGATGCAAGCGCGGGCTGCGTCCAGCGCGGCGGTTTGGCGCGCGCGGCCAAGCGGGCTGCCGACGCAAAAAAACAGGGTTGCAATGCAGTTGTTGCCAGCCAGGCCCAGCGGGCTGTGCAGCAGCCGGGTATCTGCGGCGTCCATGCGGCCGCGCTCCAGCCACAGGCCGGGGATTTCGATGTGTTGCAGCACGGTGCCGCTGGCAAAAGGCAGGCCGGCGTGGGGCAGGCCTAGCGCGGCGACGTCCCAGCCCATCAGGCTGGCGTCGGGTGCGAGTTCGATGCGCAGGCGGTTTTCGGCCTGGCAGGCTTCGTAATAAATCGCCTCGGCGGGTAGCCATTCCAGCCGCGCTGCATCGCGCAGCCGGATGCGCGTGTCTTGCAGCGCCAGCTCACCCGCGCTGCGGTAGAAGCGGCTGGCGCCGGGCGTGGTGATCAGGCCGTGTGCCTGGCCGCTGGCTTGTACGTCCAGCTCCAGCACGTCGCCCCCGACCAGTCCGCCGGGCGGGTGCATCAGCACGTTGTGGCACACGGCGTCGCCCTCGGGATACAGGCTTTGCAAGATGCGCAGAGGGCCGGTGTGGGTGTGCCGCGCCACGGTGCGCAGCGGGTCGCTGGACGCTGTTTCAGCGCCGCTTTTGGTGTAGTCGAGGTGGAGCTGTGCGTGCCAGGCCATGGGGTAGGGTATGTGAAAGGGACGACTTCAGCTGCCGGGTGTGGCGTCAGGTTCGAGGCCTTGCACGGCATTGTCTCGGCTGGCATACGAGCCCAGGCCAGCAGCGCCCACAACCATCAGCGCGGCCAGCAGGATGGACATGCCCGGCCACTCGCCACGTTGCAGCAGCAAGCCCAGGGTGGAGAGCAGCGGCGTGAGAAAAGACAGCAACCCGATCTGGCGCGGGTCGCCGCGTTTGAGTGCTGCGTCCCATAAATAAAACGCGCCGCCTAAGGGGCCCAGGCCGAGTGCGGCGATGAGCAGCAGCGCGTGGGTATCCAGCTCCACTGCGGGCTCCAGCAGCGCGTGGCAGGCCAGCGACAAAAGACCGGAGGCCAGCCCGAACACGCCCACCGCCGCTGTGGGAAAAGCCGCCACCCGCTGCGTCAGCAGCGAGTACGTGGCCCACACGCAGGCCGAGGCTGCAGCGGCCACGTAACCCCACTGCAAACCGCCGGCATCGGCCGGCCCGCCGGTGTCAGACGCACCACCCAGAATGGCCAGAGCCGCACCACCAAAACCGATGAGCGCGGCCACCACATGCAAGGGCCGCAGCCGCGCGCCAGGCAGCAACACCGGCGCGAGCAGCACGATGCCCAGCGGCCACAGGTAATTCACCAAATTGGCTTGCACCGGCGGCGCGTGGCGCAGGGCGATGAAGAGCAAAAAATGGAAGCCAAACAGCCCGTACACGCCCAGGGCCAGCGTGCGCCACGGCAGCGCGAGTGATACCCGGCCCCACAGCGCAAACCCCAGCCCCAGCACGCTGCCCGCCAGCAGCCCCAATCCGGTCAGCAAAAACGGCGGCACCTGTGCTAGCGAGACACCCAGTGGAGCGAGCGAACCCCATAAAGCGATGGCGCCCAGCGCTAAGAGGCTGGCGCGGCGGGTGGTGCGTGGGTCGGCGGCGGGCGGGGTCATGGTGGGGAGCGGCGTGCAGGGCGCGCACGCCTTAGCCCATCTTAGCGGCGCAGGGGCACAATCTGCGCACATGCCCAAGACCCCGCTTGCCACCCGGGCGCCATCCGCACCGCTGAGCGCGCCGCAAAAAGCCCTGCACAAGTTGGGCCTGGTGCGCGACATCGACCTGGCCTTGCACCTGCCCCTGCGCTACGAGGACGCCACACGCATCGTCAAGCTGCGCGACGCGCGCGAAGGCGATGTGGTGCAAATCGAGGCCACGGTTATCTCTTGCGAAGTGAGCTACCGGCCCCGGCGGCAGTTGCTGGTGGAGGTGGATGACGGCTCCGATCGCTGCACCTTGCGTTTTTTTAGTTTTTACCCCTCGCAGATCAAAGCCTTGGAGCTTGGCAAACGATTGCGCATTCGCGGCGAAGTGCGCGGTGGTTTTCTGGGCCGCACCATGATGCACCCGAGCTATGAGAGCGCGGGCGGCCCGCTGCCCGCAGCGCTCACGCCGGTCTACCCCACGGTGGCAGGCCTGCCGCAGGCGTATTTGCGCAAGGCGGTTCTGGCTGGCTTGGCGCGCGCCGAGTTGGGCGATACCTTTCCGCCCGAGGACTTTGCCCCACTGAACGGGCCGGGGCAGGGCGGCATTTGGACGCTGCGCGAAGCGCTGGCGTTTTTGCACCACCCCACGCCCGATGCATCGCTGGACACCTTGGAGGACCACAGCCACCCCGCTTGGCAGCGGCTCAAAGCCGAGGAATTGCTCGCGCAGCAACTCTCGCAACTGCAAAGCCGGCGCGAGCGTGCGGCTTTGCGCGCGCCGGTGCTGGCACCGGTGTCGGGACCTGCTTCGCTTTACCACCGGCTGCAGGCGGCATTGCCCTTTGCGCTGACCGGCGCGCAGCAGCGGGTGGTGCTTGAGATTGGCGCGGACCTGGGGCTGCACAAGCCCATGCACCGGCTTTTGCAGGGCGATGTGGGCGCGGGCAAAACCGTGGTGGCGGCGCTGGCGGCGGCCTTGTGCATCGACGCGGGTTGGCAATGCGCGCTGATGGCGCCGACTGAAATCCTGGCCGAGCAGCACTTTCGCAAGTTGCTGGGCTGGTTGGAGCCATTGGGCGTGACCACCGCCTGGCTGACCGGCACCCAGAAAACCAAAGAGCGGCGCGCGATGTTGGCGCTGATTGCCTCGGGCGAGGCGCGGCTGGTGGTGGGCACGCACGCCATCATCCAGAGCAAGGTGGAATTCCACCAGTTGGCGCTGGCCATCATCGACGAGCAGCACCGCTTTGGTGTGGCGCAACGGCTGGCGCTGCGCAACAAGCTGCTCACCGAAGGTGTGGAGCCCCACATGCTGATGATGACGGCCACGCCGATCCCGCGCACGCTGGCCATGAGCTACTACGCCGACCTGGATGTGTCCACCATCGACGAGCTGCCGCCGGGGCGCACGCCCATCGTGACCAAGGTCGTGCAGGAAGCGCGGCGGCACGAGGTGATAGACCGCATCCGCAGCCAGGTGGCGCAAGGGCGGCAGGTGTACTGGGTGTGCCCCTTGATCGAAGAAAGCGAAATGCTGGACTTGAGCAACGCCACCGAGACGCATGCTGAACTGAGCGCTGCGCTGAATGAGGTCGGCGCAAGCGTGGCCGTGGGCTTGTTGCATTCGCGCATGCCCCCGGATGAGAAAAAGGCGGTGATGGCGGCCTTTGTGCAAGGCAGCCTGTCGGTACTGGTCAGCACCACGGTGATCGAGGTGGGCGTGGATGTGCCCAACGCCTCGTTGATGGTGATTGAGAACGCCCAGCGTTTCGGCCTGAGTCAGTTGCACCAGCTGCGCGGCCGGGTGGGGCGGGGCGCTGCGGCCTCCGCTTGCATACTGTTGTATTCGACGGGCGACGCGCCGCGTCTGGGTGAGGCCGCGCGCGAGCGCCTCAAGGCCATGGCGCAGACCAACGACGGTTTTGAGATTGCCCGCCGCGATCTGGAAATCCGCGGCCCCGGTGAATTTCTGGGCGCGCGCCAATCGGGCGACGCCATGCTGCGTTTTGCCGACCTTGCCACCGACGGCCACATCCTGGACTGGGCCCGCCGCGAAGCCCCGCGCTTGCTCGACCATTACCCGGCGCTGGCGCACAAGCATGTGCAGCGGTGGTTAGGCGGCAAGGGCGAATACCTCAAGGCTTGAATGGTAGTATTACTGGGTATTACTTTTACTTTTTAAGCGATATGCAACCCACACTCACCACCAAAGGCCAGGTCACGATTCCGCGCGCCATGCGCCAGCATTTCGGTCTGCAGCCCGGGGTGGCGGTGCAGTTCGCCATCGAGGGTGACCACATCGCTTTGCGCCCTGCGCCTTCCTTGCGCGATGCGCCAGCCAGCGGGTTTGCGCTGATCCGCAGCCGCCGCAAGAGCGTGCCTGCTGACTTTGATGTGGCGTCCCTGGCAGAGCAGCCGTGATTGGCTTGGATACCAATGTGCTGGCGCGCTACTACGTGGCCAGCGCAGATGCGCCGGGCAAGCGCCAAAGTCTCGCAGCCAAGCAGTTGTTAGAGAGCGGCAAGCGTTTGCTGGTGTCCAAGACCGTGGTGCTGGAATTGGAGTGGGTCTTGCGCGGGTATTACAAAAGCCCACCCGCCGAGGTGCAGGCGGTCTACGCGCATTTGCTGTCGCTGCCCAATGTGGAAGTGGAAGACCGTCCCGCCGTTGAGTTGGCGGTGGCCGCCTTGGCCCAGGGTTTTGATTTTGCAGACGCTTTGCACCACGCCTCTTACCGCCAGTGCACCAGTGTGGCCACCTTTGATGCGCGCAGCTTCGCCCGGCGCGCCCAGGCTGCCGGTTGGAAACCCCGTGTCGACCTCCTCAAAGACAGCGCAATATGACCCTCACCGAACTCAAATACATCGTTGCCGTGGCGCGCGAGAAGCACTTCGGGCGCGCCGCAGACGCCTGCTTTGTGTCGCAACCCACGTTGTCGGTGGCGATCAAAAAGTTGGAGGAAGAACTGGATGTCAAGTTGTTTGAGCGCAGCGCCAACGAGGTGTCGGTCACCGCACTGGGCGAGGACATCGTGCGCCAGGCGCAGGGCGTTTTGGAGCAGGCGGCGCACATCAAAGAAATTGCCAAGCGCGGCAAAAACCCGTTGGCCGGGCCGCTCAAACTGGGGGTGATTTACACCATTGCGCCCTATTTGCTGCCCGAGTTGGTGCGCAAGGTGATCCACAAGTCGCCTGAGATGCCACTGATGCTGCAAGAGAACTTCACCGTCAAGCTGTTGGAGATGCTGCGCACCGGCGAGATCGATTGCGCCATCCTGGCCGAGCCCTTTCCGGACGCCGGGCTGGCGACCGCTGCCTTGTATGACGAGCCCTTCATGGCGGCGGTGCCCAGCACGCACCCGCTGGCGGCGCTGCCCTCGGTGACTGCGCAGGCGCTCAAGGACGAGACCATGCTGCTCTTGGGCAACGGCCACTGTTTTCGCGACCATGTGCTGGAGGTTTGCCCCGAGTTCGCGCGCTTTTCCAGCAACGCCGCGGGCATGCAAAAAAGTTTCGAGGGCTCGTCGCTGGAGACCATCAAACACATGGTCGCCGCCGGTATGGGTGTGACATTGGTTCCACGTCTGAGCGTCCCAAAAGCCGAGTTGAAGGCGTCGGCCAAACGCAAGAAGAGCGAAGAAAACTATGTGCGTTATTTGGACATCGTCGACGCCAACGGCGCAGCCCCGCCGACCCGCCGCGTGGTACTGGCCTGGCGGCGCAGCTTCACCCGCTATGAAGCGATCGCCGCGCTGCGTAACGCGGTGTACGCCTGCGAATTGGCGGGTGTGACGCGGCTGTCGTGACGCGCCTGCGCCTTTACCTCGACCTGATCCGCTGGAACCGCCCAGCCGGCTGGTTGCTTTTGCTGTGGCCCACGCTCAGCGCCTTGTGGTTGGCGGCGGGCGGCTTTCCGGGCTGGCACCTGTTGGTGGTGTTCGCGCTGGGCACGGTACTCATGCGCAGCGCAGGTTGCTGCATCAATGACGTGGCTGACCGCGACTTTGATCGCCATGTGCGGCGCACAGCACAGCGGCCTGTGACGAGCGGCAAACTGTCGGTGCGCGAGGCGCTGGCGGTGGGTGCGCTGCTGGCGTTGCTGGCTTTTGGGCTGGTGCTCAGCACCAACACGCTGACCATCGCCATGTCCTTTGCCGCGCTGGCCGTGGCCGTGGCGTACCCGTTTGCCAAGCGCGTGGTATCCATGCCGCAGGCGGTTTTGGGCGTGGCGTTCAGCTTCGGTATCCCCATGGCATTTGCGGCGGTGCGCGGCGCGGTTCCTGGGCTGGCCTGGGTTTTACTGATCGCCAATATGGCTTGGGTGCTGGCCTATGACACCGAATACGCGATGGTGGACCGTGAGGACGATTTGCGCATTGGCATTCAAACCTCGGCGATCACGCTGGGGCGCTGGGACGTGGCGGCCGTGATGGGTTTTTATGCGCTGTACCTGGGTCTATGGACGTGGGCTGTGTGGCAACTGGTGCCGCCCGGCACCTGGCTGTGGCCCATTGCTGCGGCTTCGGGCGTGGCGGCGGCACAGGCGCTCTGGCACTACCGGCTGATTCGCGGGCGCGAGCGCGAGGGGTGCTTTCGCGCTTTCCGGCTCAACCACTGGATCGGTTGCGCCCTGTTCGCCGGGCTGGCCCTGGCTGCGCTGCTGCGCTGAAGCAGGCACAAAAAAGCCCGCCTGCGGGTCGCGCGGCGGGCTGTTGCAAGAGGGCTGTTTCGCTTATTTGGCTTTCAAGCACTCGCTCATGAATTTTTTGCGCTCATCGCCTTTGAGGTCTTTGGTCTTGGCGTCGGCGTTACAGGTTTTCATTTTGTTTTGCTGGGGTGTTCCGGTCTCGGCTGCCGGGGCGGGAGCCGGCTTGGCGCTCAAGCACTCGCTCATGAATTTCTTGCGATCCTCACCTTTAAGCTCTTTAGTTTTGGCTTCGGCGTTGCAGGCGGTCATCTTGTTTTGCTGGTCGGTGGCGGCGTGCGCGCCACCCAGGGCCAGGCTGAGTGCAAGAGCGGTCAGGGCGAAGAACTTGGACATACATCTCCTTGGAGGATAAAAATAAGGTTGCGGCTAAGGCGATCGGACACCTGTGCGCCATAGCATACAACGCGAGTTGCGCGCTTGGCACGGCCACTTTGGCGGCCATGGACAGCAACAGCCCGCGCCTAAAATGGCACGATGCTTGCTGTCAACAACGAACTTCTCCCGGCGCTGGCGGCCGCGCTGGCCCAACTGGCCCCTGAACCTTATGCCAACGGCACCGTGCGCGCCGTGCTGGAGTCCCCCAAGGTTGCGGCCCATGGCGACTTCGCCACCACGGCGGCCATGCAATTGGCCAAGCCCCTGCAACGCAACCCCCGCGATGTGGCGCAGGCCCTGCGGGAATTGCTGCTGGCCCAACCGGCTTTTGTGCGCTGGGTGGACGCGGTGGACATTGCCGGGCCGGGTTTTATCAATATCCGGCTGTCGGCGGCAGCCAAACAGAATACGGTGCGCGAAGTTTTGCAGGCGGGGGCCGCATTTGGCGCACGGCCCTCCAATGGGCAACGGGTTCTGGTGGAGTTTGTCTCGGCCAATCCGACCGGGCCGCTGCATGTAGGCCACGGCCGTCAGGCTGCGCTCGGTGACGCTTTGTGCAACCTGCTTGCAACCCAAGGCTGGAACGTGTACCGCGAGTTTTATTACAACGACGCAGGTGTGCAAATTAACACCCTGGGCAGCAGCACCCATCTGCGCGCCACCGGCTGCAAACCCGGCGATCCGGCCTGGCCCGAGACCTCGTACGCGGGTGATTACATCCAGGACATTGCCGACGACTTTCTGGCCGGCAAAACGGTTGCCGCCGACGACCGCAGCTTCACCGCCAGCGGCGACCCACAGGACCTGGACGGGATGCGCGAATTTGCCGTGGCCTACTTGCGCCGCGAGCAGGACCTGGATTTGCGGGCCTTTGGCCTGCGCTTTGACAACTACTACCTGGAGTCCAGTCTCTACACCAGCGGCCGTGTGGACGCGGCGGTGCAGGCCTTGCAGGCATCGGGCACCACGTTCGAGAAAGACGGCGCGCTGTGGCTGCGCTCCACCGACTACGGTGACGACAAAGACCGTGTCATGCGCAAAAGCGACGGCAGCTACACCTATTTTGTGCCGGACGTGGCTTACCACCTGGCCAAATGGGAGCGCGGCTTCACCAAGGTCGTCAACATCCAGGGCACCGATCACCATGGCACCATCGCCCGGGTGCGCGCCGGTTTACAAGCGGCTTCGCAGAAGCTGGGCCTGGGTATTCCGAGCGGCTATCCCGACTACGTCTTGCACACCATGGTGCGGGTGGTGCGCGGCGGGCAGGAAGTGAAGATTTCCAAGCGCGCGGGCAGTTATGTGACCCTGCGTGACCTGATCGAGTGGACCAGCGCCGACGCGGTCCGCTTTTTTCTGCTCAGCCGCAAGCCCGATACCGAATACACCTTCGACGTCGATCTGGCCGTGGCCAAAAACAACGACAACCCGGTGTATTACGTGCAGTACGCGCACGCCCGGATTTGTTCGGTACTGGCGGCTTGGGGCGGCGACGCGGCCACCTTGCCGCAGGTTGACTTGAGCCCGCTGGACACTGCGCCTGCGCAAGCGCTGATGCTGCTCTTAGGCAAATACCCCGACATGCTCACGGCGGCGGCCACCGATTGCGCCGCCCATGACGTGACTTTTTACCTGCGCGAGCTCGCCGGGCAGTACCACAGCTACTACGACGCCGAGCGGGTTTTGGTGGACGACCAGCCCACCCGGCTGGCCCGGCTGGCGCTGATCGCCGCCACCGCGCAGGTGCTGCACAATGGCTTGGCGGTGCTCGGTGTGGGTGCGCCGCGCAAAATGTAGCAACTTACGCGCCAAGGCCGTCATAATTCCGATTCCAAACGTAAGCAAAATGCAGACCATGATTCATCGCAAGCCCTTTCATCGCCAGCATGGCGGGACTGTTTTAGGGCTGATCATCGGCCTGGTTTTGGGCTTGGCCATTTCCCTGGGTGTGGCGGTTTACGTCACCAAAGTGCCCTTGCCCTTCATGAATAAGGCGCAGACGCGCAACGCGGATCAGGATGCGGCCGAGGTCCAGAAGAACAAGGACTGGGATCCCAACGCCTTGTTGCCTGGCCGCATGGCCAGCAAGCCGGCGCCGGCGGCCCCGCCACCTTCCACCGAAACCGGCACCGTACCCGAACCCCCGTCCACCGTGTTGGTGCCTAAGCCCGACCCGAAGTTGGACCCCAAGCCCGCCGACCCCGTGACGCAATACTTTGTGCAGGTCGGGGCATTTCGCACCCTGGAAGACGCCGAAAGCCACCGGGCCAAGCTACTGCTCAGCGGAATCGAGACCAAAATTTCTGAGCGTGAGCAATCCGGGCGCACGGTGTACCGCGTGCGGGTCGGGCCTTTTGAGAAGCTGGAAGAGGGCGAACGCGCCAAAGAGAAGTTGGACAAAGCCGGCATCGAGACCGCGCTCGTGCGGGTGCAAAACTGAACCCGTTTATTCCCCGTATGTGGAGTGCTGATATGGACCGTCGACAATTTTCTCTGACCGCTGGCAGCGCGCTGGCAGGGGCTGGCCTGGCCTGGAGCGCAGCCGCGCAGGCGCAAGCCAAAAAACCCGAACTGGGTGTGCATTACCTCGCCTTGGGCACGCCCGCGCCTACGGAAGCTC
>CANIRI010000005.1 GCA_947469815.1 Comamonadaceae bacterium
GAAGAAATACAAAAGTGCGGCGGCGGCCAGCTTGAGGACGCAGGGCAGCAAACAATACGCCCAGGTGAGCGCGCGCAGCGCCTGCGGATCCTGCGCACCGGGCGCGTAGCCCCAGGCGGCCAGCGCGGGCAAGGCCAGCCCGGCGGCCAGAGCCAGGTTCAGCTTGGTGGCACAGCTCCACCAACCGAAATAACTGCCCTCCTGCGCGGCACCGTTACGCCCCGCCTGCTGTGTGATACCCGCCAGCAGCGCTCCGGGCAGCGCCAGATCTGCGCCCAGCGCCAAGCCGCTGCCCGCGCACACGGCCGCGTAGCCCCAGGCGTCGCCCGGCCCCAGCGCCGCAGCACACAAAAAAACCGCACAGGCCAGCAGCATGCCGGCCAGCCAGCTGGGCACCAAGCCCCAGCGCGCCACCAACCACAGCCAGCCACCCATACCGAGCGCACCGCACACAAAGTAGGCCGCCAAAAAAACCGCCTGCATTTCGCTGGCCGCTTGCAACAGGTCTTGCACAAAGAAAAGCATCAGCGTGGCGGGAAGCGCGCTGGCAATGCCGTTGAGCATGAACACCGCAAACAGCGCGCGAAACGCCGGGTTGGCAAACGGCAGTAGCAGCGCGCTCTGCGGTGCTGCGGGCGCGGCAGGCGCGGAATCTTCAAGGCGCGCAGAACCTGGCCGTGGCCCGCTGCGCCAGCCCCACCAGGCCAGCGCCAACGCCAGCCACAGCAGGGCCACGCTCCATTGCATATCCCACAGCGTGCCCGCCACCGATGCCACCAGCACGCCGGCCAAACCCAGGCCCTCGCGCCAAGCGACGATGCGCGCGCGCTGTAGTGCGTCACCGCCGAGCAGAGCGCCCCAGGATTGGTGGCCGATGGTGAGTGCGCTGAACGCCAGATAGGTCAGGACCAGACTCGCAGCCAGGTTCAGCAGCAGCGCGTTGCCCTGGGTCCACAGCGGAAACCACAAGCCTGCAAATCCCGCCCCTAAAGCGACGGCAGCGGCCGCGCCCCAGGCCAGCGTGCGGCCGGCAGAGCCCGCCAACAGGGTATTCACGCCGCGCCCCAGCAGCGGATCGACCAGCGCGTCGAGCAAACGTGCGCCCAACAGCATGCCGCCCAGGGTTGCCAAAGGCAGTCCGAACTGCACGGCGTAGTAATTCGGCAGCAACACGTACAGGGGAAGCGCCACAAAAGCCAGCGCAAAGCCCATGAGTCCGTAGCGCAGCGTCGCTGCGCTGCTAAGCCCTGCCGTCCCCGACTGCGTTGCGGGGTGGGGCAGGGCGGCATCCATCAGTCACTGGCTCCGGCAAGCAACTCGGCGCGCATCTTGGGTTCGCTGGTGTTCGGGCTGAGCCAGATGCCGAAAAAGAAGCGGCTGAATTCCGGATCGTCGATGCTGGTGTGCGCGATGCCGTTGATGAAAAACTGGATGCCCACGCCGGGCTTGTGAAAGGCGGTAATGCGGTCACCTGATTTCACGTCCGGAAAGGATTTACGCATGGTCTCCAGCCAGGACTTTTCTTTTTCCGGACTAATGCTGCCGACGCGGCGCATTTCCTTGATAGAGCGGTCCGCGATGGCCGGGCCGTCAAAGCTGCGCATGTATAAAAGCTCCAAAGCAAAAGCACTGGCCGTGTAATCGCTGCGCTTGAGCGCCGCGGCGAGTAACTTGGCATCGTACACATTGATGCCGAAAAAACGCATGCGCGACGTGCCCAGCGTACGGGCGTCGGGCAATTCGGCCTTCACCTCGGCCGTGAGGGCGGGCTGCACGGTTTCGGCAAGGGCCGGTGGGCCGGTCAGAACTGTGGCGCACAGCGCCAAAGAGATCCAAAAGCGATAAGGGATCATGCAGGCTTTCTCAAGGTGACTTGCAGGACATCTAGGTTGTCTTCTGCAAATCCGGCTTCGCAATAAGCCAGGTAAAACTCCCAAATATGCATAAATCGCTGGTCAAAACCGCCAGCCAAAACATCGACGCGGCGCTCCAAAAAGGCGGTGCGCCAGCGCTTGAGCGTTTCGGCGTAATCATGGCCGAAAGCCAGCTCGTTCACCACTTCCAAGCCTGCGGCTTGCGCCTGCGCCCGCAGCGCGGACGGGCTGGGCAGGCAGCCGCCCGGAAAAATGTACTGCTGGATGAAATCGGTGTTGCGCAGGTAGCGTTCGAACAAGCCGTCGGCGATCACGATACTCTGAACACAGGCGCGGCCACCGGGTTTGAGCAACCGGGCCAGCGTCTGAAAATAAGTGGGCCAATATTCCTGGCCCACGGCCTCTAGCATTTCAATCGAACAGATGGCGTCAAAAGGCCCATCGTCGATATCGCGATAGTCTTGTAAACGCAGATCGACCTTTTCCGATATGCCCAATCGTTGCATGCGTTGGTTTGCAAAGTCCAGCTGCTCGGTGCTCAGCGTCACGCCGCTCAGACGCGCGCCGAAATCGCGCGCCGCCATTTCAGCCAATGCGCCCCAGCCGCAACCAATTTCCAGAATGCGTTGCCCGGAACCGGCCTCCACTTCGGTGAGTGCGCGGCGCACTTTGGCGTTTTGCGCGTCGGTGGTGCTTCGCGCCAAATCGCCGCCGAACAGGGCGCTGGAGTAGTTCATCGACTCGTCCAGCCATAGGGTGTAAAAACTGTTGCCCAAGTCGTAATGGGCGTGGATGTTTTTCTTGCTGTTGCCGCGCGTGTTGCGCTTGAGCAGGTGCTTGATGCGGTACAGCGCCACGCCCCACCAGCTGCCAAAAATTGCCCGGTCTATCACCGCGCGGTTGCGGATCAGCAGGCGCAGCAAATCGGTCAGGTTGGAACTCGCCCAGTCGCCTGCGATATAGCTTTCGGCAAAGCCGATGTCGCCGGACTGAAGTGCCGCAGACAAGGGCTTCCAGTTGTGCAGCGTCAGGGTGGCATGGGGTTGGTCTTGCTGCCCGAAGCGCTGCACCGAGCCATCGGGCAATTGCACGGTGAGGCTGCCGACTTCCAAGCGGTGCAACAGGGCGAAAACGGTACGTGCCGCGGCGGGCATGGATGCCGACACTGGCTTTGTAGTGGGATTAGCGGTGTTGCTGCGCATGGAGGGAATTCAAAATTTCAGAAAAAGCCGAGATGGTAAACAAGCGACTCACCGCGTGACAAATTGGGCGGGTGGAGCCGGTTTGCGAAAAAATGGAACGCGCTTGCGCCAGAGTTGCAGCGCCTGCCAGTGGATGCGTGCAACCAGGGCCAGTGTCATCAAAGGATAGCCCCACGCCGCGCGGCGCAGGCTGTGTACGCTAACAGGCTCCAAGCGGCCGCTGACGCTGGTTTGCAAAACCGGTCCGTGGGCGTCATGCCAATCGACCCGGGCCACTGTGCGTTCGAGGCCCGGTGTCACCATGAAACGGAAACGGTAAGCGCCATCGACCGCGCCGAAGGGCGACACGTGGAACACTTTGTCTGCGCCCAATTCCGCGCCGAAGCGTGGTGTATCGAGCAAATAACAGTGGCGCTCGCCGAAGGTGTTGTTCACCTCCACCACGATGGCGCGCAGGCTGCCGTCGGCACGGTGGCAGTACCAGAAACTCACCGGTTTGAACGTGAAGCCCCACACCCGGGGGTAGCAATGCAGCCAGACTTCACCATCCGCATCCACCACGCCGTGTCGCGCCAACTCGGCGTCCAGCCAGGCCAGCGCGCCACCGGTTTGCGGGCCGCGCCCGTCACCATGGTCGCAATCGAAAAAACTGATGGGCGCAAACCGGTTCAGCGCCAGCGTCCCGGGCGCTTGCGCGCGCAGGCTGCGCATGGGCAGCATTAAAAAATATGTCGGGTAGGCAAAAGCGTGTGCCGCAGGACGCAGCCGCGCATGGCGAACCACACCAAAGCCGATGTAGGGCTGTGCGATCGCCATCTCAGGCCTCGCTCGCGATGCGTGCCGCCACGGACAGGCCTGATTTCAAGCCGTCTTCGTGGAAGCCGTAGCCGGTCCAGGCGCCGCAGAAGAAGGTGCCTTTGTGCCCCTGCAAATCCGGTAGCTGCGACTGAGCGCAGATTGCTGCCAAGTCAAACACCGGGTGCGCGTAATGAAAGCGCCCCAGCGTCAGCGCAGGGTCTATGGCTTGGAGCGGATTGAGCGAGACCACCACCGCTTGCGCAAAGGGCAAAGGCTGCAACTTGTTGAGCAGGTAATGCAGGCACACGCGCGGTTGCGCCGTAGGGCCGGTTCCAGTCCCGCCTTGGTAGTTCCAGGCCGCCCATGCCGCTTGGCGGCGCGGTAAGACGCTGGCGTCGGTATGCAGCACGGCGACGTTGGCTTGGTAGGCCACGGCGCTGAGTACTTCGCGCTCTGCCGCGCTGGCATCGGTGAGCAAGGCCAGGGTTTCGTCGGAGTGGGTGGCAAAGACCACCTTGTCAAAGCGTTCGGTATGGGTGCCTGTGCTGTCGCGGAACTGCAGCGCAGCACCCTGCTCGTCCCGCCGCACGCTCAGCACCGCAGTGTTGAGCCGGCGGTCCGGGATCTGGGCGACGATTTTTTCCACATACTGGCGCGCGCCACCCGGCACGGTCCACCAGGCTGGGCGGTCGCTCACTTGCATCAGGCCGTGGTTGTGGCAAAAGCGGATCATGGTGGCCACGGGGAAGTCCAGCATTTGCTGCGTCGGGCAGCTCCAAATGCAGCCCAGCATGGGCAAAAAATACCAATCGCGAAACTCGGTGCTAAAGCGCTGCTGTTCCAAAAATGTGCCCAAGGGCTGGGTCAGCTCGGCTTCCGCTTGGCGCAATGCAATGCCGGTGCAGATGCGGTTAAAGCGCAGGATGTCGCGCAACATCCGCCAAAAGCCGGGGCGCAGCGCGTTGGCGGGTTGTGCAAAAACGGTTGCCAGACTGGCGCCGCTCCACTCCAACTGCCCACGGCCATGCGGCACCTGGACCGAGAACGACATGTCCGACTTGACGCTGGGCACGCCCAATTCAGCGAACAGCTTGATCAGCTCCGGGTAGGTGCGTTCATTGAAAACCAGGAACCCCGTGTCTACGCCATGTGTGCGAGGCCCATCCGGTGTGGGCAGTGTGATGTCCACTGTGTGGGTGTGACCGCCGAAGTAGTCTGCAGCCTCGAAAAGGGAGATGGCGGCCCGACCCCGAAGGCCGTGGGCTGCGGCGAGACCAGAAACCCCTGAACCAATAATTGCGATCCGCAGCATCGCAAAACTATACGGCAGTTTCCCGACCTTGCAGCAATGTTTTGCACTTTAGGGACTTTGCCCTCTGACGCATCCCCCTAGAATGGGCCCATGTTGTACCCCGAATTGTTTCGCCAGTTGGAATCCGTGCGTTGGGATATGGAGCGAGACATACCCTGGTCCCAGTTTGATTCGGCCGCCCTGAGCGACGAACAAGCGGCCACGATCAAGATGAATGCCATCACCGAGTGGGCGGCTTTGCCGGCCACAGAAATGTTTTTGCGCGATAACCGCAACGACAGTGATTTTTCGGCATTCATGTCCATTTGGTTTTTTGAAGAACAAAAACACGCGCTGGTGCTGATCGAATATTTGCGCCGCTTCCGCCCGGACATGGTGCCCACCGAAGAAGAGCTGCACGCGGTGCGTTTTGAGTTTGATCCGGCCCCGGCCTTGGAGACTTTGATGCTGCACTTTTGCGGCGAAATCCGGCTCAACCACTGGTACCGCCGCGCGGCCCAATGGCATAGCGAGCCGGTGATCAAAGCGATCTACACCACGCTCAGCCAAGACGAAGCGCGCCACGGCGGCGCGTATTTGAAGTACATGAAGCGCGCCATCAATAATTTCGGCCTGGAAGCCAAAGCGGCGTTTGCCAAAGTGGGTGTCCTGATGGGCAGTGCCCGGCGCACCACGCAAGCCTTGCACCCGACCAATTTGCATGTCAACAAAGCCATGTTCCCAAGAGATACCGTCCAAAGCCGCTTGCCCAATCCGCAGTGGCTGGACCACTGGCTGGACCATCAAATCCACTTTGACGCCGTGTGGGAAGGCAAGGTGGTGGAGCGCATCCTGCACAACCTGAGCCTGCTCATGGAGCGCAGCTTTGCGACGGTGCAAGAGCTCAACAAATACCGCAAAGAGTTGGCCGCCGAATTGCAGCGTGAAATCAGTGCCAGCGCGGGTCCGCGCGGCGCTGCATGAAGCCGGTGGCTGACCAGACTCCTGCCGATAGCGCCATCGCGCAACCCGCTTTTCTGCACAAGCTCGCCGATGCCAAGGGCTGTGCCGAACGCCTTGCTGCACTGCCCCGGCCCTGGGTGTTCACCAACGGCGTTTTTGATGTGCTGCACCGCGGCCATGTGGTGTACCTGGCGCAAGCGCGCGGGCTGGGGGGCAGCCTGGTGGTGGCGCTCAACACCGATGCTTCGGCGCGCCGCTTGGGCAAAGGCCCCGACCGCCCTTTGAACAACGAGATGGACCGCGCCATGGTGATCGCTGCGCTGGGCGCGGTTGATCTGGTGACCTGGTTTGATGAAGACACGCCCGAGGCTTTGATCGGCCAATTGCGTCCTGACATTCTGGTCAAGGGCGGTGACTACGACATGCAAAGCCTGCCCGAAACCGCCTTGGTGCAGTCCTGGGGTGGACGCGCGTTGGCCTTGCCTTTTGTCAAAGGCTATTCGACCACGGCTCTGGTGAAAAAAATCCGGGCCTAGCGTGTCTGCGCGATCCAGCGGCGCGCGTTTTGCCAACTTTGCCAAATAGACCAAGCTCGTGTCGCAGTGCCCAGCACCGCACGGGGTTTGAGTACCACCAGTACAGCCAGCGCGCCAGCCAAGTAGACAGGGTTGCGCCGCAGCCATGTCCCCGCCTGCAGCAGGCGGTCGCCCATCGCCAACGCGGGTTCCATCTGCTGCAGTTCCGCTGACGCGCGCAGGCGCAGGGCAGCGCTGCGTTGTAGCAAACGGATTTGGCGGGTGTGCAGATCGCGGGGGGGCATGGTGTTTTCAGGGTGGCGGTGGTGTGTCGGCACCACGGTCGCGCCGTAACTCGCGCACACTGGCGCTGAACATACCGCCGGGTTGCTGCAAGCGCTGCCGGGCTTGTGCCAGCAACAGCGCGCCGCCACCCAAAAACAGCACGGTCAAACCGGCGGTAGCAGCCAGGCGGTAGCCCTCCCAAAACAGCAGCAGTAGCGTGCCACACAGCAGCACCAAGCCCAGCGCGAGGCAAACGAATGCCAGGGCGGCAAGCCACAGGGCGTCAAACCAGCGGCGCTTCTCCAGCTCGAGTTCGGTGCTGATCAGCTCCAAGCGCACCTGGGCAATCTCCAACAGCGTGCCCAGTAACTGGCGCAGCGAGGCCATCAAACCACCGCTTTTAGCGGGTTCCATCGTCGTCAAGCGGGGTGCGGGTTTCAGCGGCGGCTGATCAGCACGCCCAGCAGCAGGCCCGCTCCGGCGGCAATCGCCACGGATTTCCAGGGGTTCTCGTGCACGAAATGGTCGGTTGCGTGGGCAGCAGCTTTGGCGCTTTGCAGAGCGCTGTCTTGCAGCGCCTTGAGCTCTTCTTTGGCTTTGCCAAGCCGGGCACTCACGCGTTCGCGCACGGCCAGGGCTTCTTCGCCGACTTGATCGGCGGTCATACGCAGCAAGACCTGGGCATCTTCGATGACCAAATTCAGGTCGTGCATCAGTTTGGCTTTGTGTTCGGCGTCAATTGCAACCATGGGAGCCTCCGTAAAAAGAGAGTCCACTGTATCGACAAAGTGTGTATGCGGCGTTGACGTGGGTCAAAGCCCGCGCGGGGTGCCTCAGGCGCTGGTGAAGTCCTGGGCTTGGATTTCAATCGGCTGGCCGTGCGGGGTTCGGACGGCGGCGGCCTCCCATGCGTGTTCAAAGCGGTGGATTTGTTCGGCCGTACCCAAGCCCTGCGCCAGTACCAGGTGCTCCAGCGCATCGACCCAATGTTGGTAATACCCGCTGCCGTCGTCTGCATCACCCGCCATGCGCGCCTGGGCAATGGTCTGACTCAGGGCCTGCGCCCACTGCGGCCAGGTGAACACGCCCTTGGCGTGCAATTGCACCGCCATGGCAAAAGCCTGCGCTTGCCAGGGTTCGGCAAACACGGGCGCGTCTGTTGCGCCGGGGGGCAGCGGCAGAGCGCCACTGCACTGGGCGGCAATGTCGGCTAGCGTGGCGCGCGGGTCGCTCATGGCGCTGCTTCCACTGCTTCCAGATACGGCTCCCAGGCGTCCACGCTGACCCGCAGCCCCGGAGATGCGCTGCTGCCCCATAAGTCCTGCCCCTCAAACACCACGGTGTACAGCCAATGCGCCTCGTCCACAAAGGGCGGCAGTGGACGGCTCACACGGGTGTCGGGGAACACATGCGCGCCGTGGATCCGTTCAATTATTCCGGTATGTCCGCGCACATAGCGGGGCAGCCGGGTATGGCTTACGGGGTGGATTTGCCGTGCGCGCACGCGCTGGCCGACGGCAAAGCGTGGCGGCACCTCGATGGCGCGGGTGCTCGCGCTGCCCTGCGCAAGCGCAATCGTGGTTTGCGCTGCGTCAAGCTTGCGCACGCCGGTCAGCGGTGGGTCGGCGGCTTGGCCGGTTTGCAGCTCGGCGGCGTTGACCATGCCGCGCTGCAGCATCAATTTTTCAAGCCCGGCCACCCAGATGGCGTAATAACTACTGCCCAGGTATTGCGCGGGCGGCAGGGATTCACGCGCGCTGCGGGAGATATCGATGTTCCACTGGCCGCAGGCGCCCATGGCCACGGTCATGGCCAGCGCCCGGCGCTCCCACGGTGCATGGAACAGGGGCTCGTTGGCCTCAGGGCGCACGGGGCCGAAGCCCTGCATCCCGCCCATGTCGTGCACGCCGTTCATGCCCCAACCCCGGCCGCAGCGGAGGGCGGAAGTGCCATGCCGGTGCCAATCATGCTGTCGCGCGTGACGAGCTCAGCCAGCTGCTCCTGCGTCCAGCCGTCGGTCCCAGTGGGGCGCATCGGCACCACCAGGTAGCGGACCTCGGCGGTCGAATCCCAGACCCGCAGGGTGACCTCGTCGCCCACTTGCACGCCGAAATCGGCCAGCACCCCGCGCGGGTCCATCACCGCTTTGCTGCGGTAGGGCGCACTTTTGTACCAAACCGGGGGCAGGCCCAGCACCGGCCAGGGGTAGCAGCTGCACAGCGTGCAAACCACCATGTGGTGCGTCTGCGGCGTGTTGGCTACGGCCACCATGTGCTCACCTTGGCGGCCGGTGTAACCCATGGATGCGATGGCGGCGGTGGCGTCGCGCATTAACCAGTCGTGAAAGTCCGGCTCGTCCCATGCCCGCGCCACTACCCGCGCGCCGTTGTGCGGGCCCACTTGGTGTTCATAGGTTTCGATGATCACATCCAGCGCCGCCGGATCCAGGTAGCCTTTTTCCACCAGCAGGCTTTGCAGTGCCCGTACGCGCACGTCCATCTCGCTGAGGTGGGAATGGTCGTGCTCGTCGTCGTGGTGGTGCGGGTGATCGTGGTGGTCTTGGCTCATGGGCGGATGATAGTCAGCGCTGGCGCATACTTCCTGCCATGCCCCGTACTTTCACGCTCAGCGACTTTGATTTCGCGCTTCCGCCCGAGTTGATCGCCCAGCATCCGGCAGCCCAGCGCAGTAGCGCGCGGCTGCTGGATGCTCGGGAGCCTGCTTTGGCAGACCGCATCTTCCACGCGCTGCCCGGCCTGTTGCGTTCCGGGGATTTGCTGGTGCTCAACGACACGCGGGTCATGAAGGCGCGCTTTTTCGGTGAAAAGGCCAGCGGCGGCAAGTTGGAAATCCTGGTCGAGCGGGTCCTGGCCGGCAACCAGGTGGCAGCGCATTTGCGGGTGAGCAAAAAGCCCGCGCCCGGCGACACTGTGGCGCTGCACACTGCGCCCGGTCAGGCGGACCGCTTGCGCGCGACGCTGTTGGGGCGCTGGCCCGATGCGAACGGGCCGCTGTTCCGTTTTGTGCTGTCCAACGACGCAGGCGACGACCCTTACACGCTGATGGAACGCCACGGCCACATGCCTTTGCCGCCCTATATCGCGCGGCAGCAGGACGGCGCAAACCCGGATGCCGAAGAAGACGCACAGCGCTACCAGACGGTATTCGCCACCAACCCGGGTGCCATTGCAGCACCCACGGCTGCGCTGCATTTTGATGAGGCGCTGCTGGCTCAACTCGAGGCCATGGGCGTGCAGCGCGCGCATGTGACCCTGCATGTCGGCGCGGGTACTTTTCAGCCCGTCAAAACTGAAAATCTGGCTGAGCACCGCATGCACAGCGAGTGGTACCAGGTGCCACAGGCCACGCAAGACGCGATTGCCGCCTGCCAGGCGCGCGGCGGGCGTGTCGTGGCGGTGGGCACGACCACGGTGCGCACCTTGGAGAGCTGGGCCACCAGCGGCGTGGTCAGCGGCGACACCAGCATCTTCATCACCCCCGGTTTTGCGTTTCAGGTGATTGACGTGTTGATCACTAACTTCCACCTGCCCAAGTCCACGCTGCTGATGCTGATCAGCGCGTTTGCAGGCTACGAGCCGGTAATGGCTGCCTACCGCCACGCGATTGCGCAGCGTTACCGGTTTTTCAGTTACGGCGATGCGATGTTGCTGGCGCGTGCTCCGGCACCGCAAGAGGACCCACGCTAAGCGGCTGCGCGCACCGGAGCCGGGGCTAGTGCGCGTCCATCGGATGGCTTTTGGCCCATTCAATTAGGACGCGTAAACACTCCGCAGCGGCCGGTTGTGTTGCTCCCTCACGGTGAAATGCGTACACGTCGCCGTTTAGTGTGCTCCCCGACAACCGGCACAGCGTCACTGCGTCGTTGTAAATGCGGGCTAAAGAGGCGGGCACCAATGCCACACCTAAACCGGCGGCGACCAGGTTCACCATGGCGGGAACTTCAATGACCTGCTGTACGACCCGGGGGACAAAACCCGCTGCCGCACAGGCGTCAAACACCTTTTGCGCATAGCCCGATGAGCCAGGGCGCAGCATCACCAAAGCCTCGGCCTGCAAATCGGCCAGGCCTATGCGCTTACGAGTCGCCAGCCGATGGCCCAGCGGCAGCGCGACGACAACCGGATCGCGCCAAAGCAGCTGCGCCTGCAGTCCGGGGTGTTCGGAGGGACTGCGCAAAAGACTGATGTCAACAGCTCCATCGTGCAGCGCTTGCAGGTGGTCCGCGGGCATCATTTCGTGTAAGACCACATCGACCTTGGGCCGGCTTTGGCGGAATTCGGCAATAAAGCGCGGCAGCGGCCCTAAAAAATGCGAACCTGCCAAGCCGATGTGCACGCTGCCCTCAAAGCCTTGGGCCACCTGTTTTACTTGAATGCGTGCCCGCTCCAGCCGTTCTAGAACTGCCTGCGCGTGGGGCAAAAAAGCGCGGCCTGCGGCGTTCAATTGCACGCTGCGACTGGTGCGGTCAAACAGCCGGGTGCCCAGCTCCTCTTCCAAGCTGGCGATCTGAAAACTCAGCGGTGGTTGCGACACATGCAGCTTGTGCGCAGCACGGGTAAAGCTCAGTTCCTGGGCCAGAACAGTGAAATAGCGCAGTTGCCGCATTTCCATGATTGATACCTAACCGCTATAAATTAATCTGAATTATGTATTGGACTGTATCAATAAAGCTATTCAAAATTCGATCCAATCCAACAGCCTTTCAACACATGAACACGAAACCTGCATACCGTGTCGGCCTGATCGTCCCCAGCCCCAACACCACGATGGAAACCGAGATTCCGGCCATGTTGCGCGCCCGTGAGAGTATTTCTGCGGAGCGCTTCAGCTTCCACTCCAGCCGCATGCGGATGATGGAAGTGACCCCAGAACAATTGGCCGCTATGGACCGCGATTCAGACCGCTGCGCGTTGGAGTTGTCGGATGCGCGCATGGATGTGATGGCTTACGCCTGCCTGGTGGCCATCATGAGCATGGGCTTGGGCTACCACCGCGTTTCACAGCAGCGCTTGCACGGCGTCACCGTCGCCAATGGCGGGGCCGCTCCGGTCACAAGCAGCGCGGGCGCATTGGTCCAAGGCCTGCAGGCCATGGGCGCTAAAAAAGTATCCATCGTTGCGCCTTACATGAAGCCCTTGACCCAGTTGGTGATCAACTATCTTGAGAACGAAGGCATTGAAGTGATCGACAGCCTGTCGCTGGAAATTCCCGATAACTTGCTGGTAGGTGCACGTGATCCCAAAGCACCGGCAGAACTTTGGAAGCGGCTCAACGTGCAAGGCGCCGATGCCATCGTGGCATCGGCGTGCGTGCAAATGCCCTCACTGGCGGCTGTTCCTTTGATTGAAGAGGCCAGTGGCCTGCCCGTGGTTTCCAGCGCGGTGTGTACCACCTGGTCCATTTTGAAACAGCTGGGCTTGGATTCGCGCGTGCCCGGCGCGGGCGCTTTGCTGTCTGGTCGGTTTTAACGCGCGCCCGCTTTGCGGCGCGAGCAAGATAGTGCAATTTTTCAACGGTAACTTAAAGGAGTTTGATATGGGTTCTATGGTCACTTACACACGCCCCGATGGGCAAGCCGCCACCGGCTATCTGGTGCAACCCGCCGCCGGTGCTGCCGCGCCTGCAGTTGTGGTGATTCAGGAATGGTGGGGGCTCAACGAGCAGATTAAGCACGTGGCGCAGCGCCTCGCGCAGGCGGGCTACCAGGCTCTGGTGCCGGATTTGTACAAAGGACAACTCGCGCTCGAAGAAAACGAGGCCAAACATTTGATGGACGGTCTGAATTTCGGTGATGCGGCCAGCCAGGACATTCGTGGTGCAGTGCAATTCCTCAAGGCAGCAGGCGCACCCAAAGTCGGCGTCACCGGTTATTGCATGGGCGGCGCCTTGACGCTCTTGTCCAGCGTCTTCGTGCCCGAAGTGGATGCGGCTGCTGTTTGGTACGGCTACCCGCCCTTGGAGTATGTGGACGCCAGCAAAATCACAGTGCCGCTTATGGGCAGCTGGGCCATTCATGACGACGTGTTTCCAATTGCGGGCGTGGACGCTTTGGAGCAAAAGCTCACGGCGGCAGGTGTTGCGTTTTCCTTCGACCGCTACGACGCCAAGCACGCTTTTGCCAACGAAGAAGCAGACGCGAAAAACCTGGTCTATTTGAAGCACGACGCGCAAGCTGCGGAAAAAGCCTGGGACAAGACGCTGGCTTTTTTATATAAGAACCTGGCCTGAGCCCGTAGCCCGCCCATCAACCGATTCAGGTGCCGGGTTTGGCCTGGTAGCGCACGCCGGGCAGCCCCTGGTAGTCCACGTCCTGCGTCCAGAAGCTGGCGCCAAACTCCAGCGCTATGGCGTACATCGCCGCATCGGCCATGGCCAGTTTATGGAGCGCGGCGATGTGGGCGGAGGCTACCGCGCGGGCGTCGGTCAAGTCGAGCACGCGGCCCAGGCGCATCACGTCCAGGCACCGGTTCACCAGGTCGGCCGGCAAGCTACGGCTGAGAACCCGGTGCACTTCGAAAAGCGCAATGGTGGGAACCAGCAGACGCGCGCGGTCTTCGATGATGGGTTTGAACACGGGCCCGTTGGCACCGGCTCGGAAGAATTCGATCCAGCCCGAAGAGTCGACGACGTTCACTCAAAACTCCCGATCCGGCTCTTTTTCAGGCTCAATATCTCCTAGATCGTAGCCCTTGAGCATGCCGTAATAGGTGCTCATAGGCGGCTCGGGCTTGATCACCAGCTCGTTGCCGCGCAGCTCAAAATGGATATGCGAGCCCGCGCTGATACCCAATTTAGCGCGCATGGCCGCGGGCAAGGTGACCTGGCCCTTGCTGGAAACGATAGCTTCTACGTCTGCAATTTCTGACATTTTGAGTCCTTTACTTTGTAAAAAGTAAAGCAAAGCATAAAGTAAACCGCCCGGATCCGTCAACCCGCCCGCCTAGAATTCCCCCATGTTGAAGTTCGATGTTCTCGCCCATGACCCGCCCAGCGGCGACGGCAGCTACTTAGGCAGCCACGCCCGCCGCGGCCGGGTGACCCTGAACCATGGGGTGGTGGAGACGCCGGTTTTCATGCCGGTGGGCACCTATGGCACGGTCAAGGGCGTGATGCCGCGCAGCCTGGACGAGATGGGCGCGCAGATCATTCTGGGCAACACCTTTCACCTGTGGATGCGCCCGGGCCTGGACGTGCTGCGCCAGTTCGGTGGTCTGCATGCTTTTGAGAAGTGGGACAAACCCATCCTCACGGACTCCGGCGGGTTTCAGGTCTGGAGCCTGGGGGCGATGCGCAAAATCAGCGAAGAGGGCGTGCACTTTGCCTCGCCCGTCAACGGCGACAAACTGTTTTTGACGCCTGAAGTCAGCATGCAGATCCAGACCGCGTTGAACTCCGATATTGCGATGCAGTTCGATGAATGCACCCCGTATTTGTCGGTGGAGGCCGCTACCAAAGGCCAAGTGACGACGCAAGCCGAGGCGCGCTCCTCCATGCTCTTGAGCCTGCGCTGGGCTGAGCGCTGCAAGACCGAGTTTGCCCGCCTGGCCAACCCCAACGCCTTGTTCGGCATCGTGCAGGGCGGTATGTTTGAGGACCTGCGCGAGGAGTCTCTCGCAGGCCTGGAGGCGCTGGACTTTCCCGGTATCGCCGTAGGTGGCCTGAGCGTGGGCGAACCCAAGGAAGACATGCTGCGGCTTTTGCGCCATATCGGCCCACGCCTGCCCGCGCACAAGCCGCATTACCTGATGGGTGTGGGCACGCCCGAAGACCTGATTGCCGGCGTGCAAAACGGCATTGATATGTTCGATTGCGTGATGCCCACCCGCAACGCGCGCAATGGCACGCTGTTCACCCGGTATGGCGATTTGAAGATCCGTAACGCCCGCCATAAAGCCGACCCGCAGCCGCTGGACCCCACCTGCACCTGCCACGCCTGCGCCGGCACCTCCGGCTTGTCGTGGGCCGCGGGCGGACGCGCCGGATTCAGCCGCGCCTATTTGCACCACTTGGACCGCTGCGGTGAAATGCTGGGGCCTATGTTGGCCAGCATCCACAACCTGCATTACTACGTGAACCTGATGCGCGAAGTTCGAGGCGCGTTGGAGGCCGGGCGGTTTGCTGACTATGTAGCTACCTTCCACGCTGACCGCGCACAAGGCGTCTGACCCCGCGTGTGGCCACAGCGCTTTGCTACACTGACTGCCATGTTCATTCACCGTATCAGCATCACAGGTTGTAGCGACCGGGGAGCCTGGCCCTGGCGGACTTCGTTTCGTGCGCCAGCGATTGGCGCAGTGGCCGTGGTGTGATCGGCGGTACCCGCCGTAGTTCGCAAGCCCGGTCTCTGCAGCCAGCGCAGACAGCACGCCCGGCGGCGGATCCCGATCCGCTCACACCCTATTCCCTTGGTCCCCGATAGGCGCAAAAGCGCTGCTACGGCGACCCTGAACTTGCAAAGGCCCGGCTAACGTGACTACCGAGACCGAATTTCACACCCTGGCTGCCCAGGGCTACAACCGCATACCGCTCTTGGCGCAAGCGTTTGCCGACCTGGAGACGCCGCTTTCGCTTTACCTGAAGCTCACCGATAACGCGCCGTTCACTTTTTTGCTGGAGTCGGTCGTTGGTGGTGAGCGCTTTGGCCGTTACAGCTTCATCGGTCTGCCGGCGCGGACTTTTTTGCGCAGCAGCGGCTTTGGTGCGCAGGCGCGCACCGAGGTCGTGACCGACGGCGCAGTTATCGAAACCTCAGACCGCAATCCACTGGACTTCATTGCGGACTACCAAACCCGTTTCAAGGTTGCGCTGCGTCCGGGTTTGCCGCGTTTTTGCGGCGGTCTGGCTGGCTACTTTGGCTATGACGTGGTGCGCTACATCGAGAAAAAGCTGGAGGCGACTTGCCCGCCTGACGAGCTGCATTGCCCCGATATCCTGCTGTTGCAATGCGAAGAGTTGGCGGTGATTGACAACCTGTCGGGCAAACTGCATTTGATTGTGTATGCGGACCCGGCAGCACCCGATGCTTTTGCCCGTGGCACAGCGCGATTGGCCACGCTCAAAGCGCAACTCAGCCAAGCGGTACGCGTGCCGCCGGTGGTGCCTGGCGCTGCGCGGCCGGCCCAGCGGGACTTTGCCAAAGCCGATTACCTGGCTGCTGTGTTGCGCGCCAAGGAATTGATTGCAGGGGGTGACTTCATGCAGGTGCAAGTCGGGCAGCGCATCAAAAAGCCTTACACGGCTGCGCCATTGAGTCTGTACCGCGCGCTGCGTTCGCTCAATCCCAGCCCCTATATGTATTACTACAACTTCAGCGGTGCCAGTGCGGATGCCAGCGCCGACTTCCATGTGGTTGGGGCCAGCCCCGAGATATTGGTGCGCCAGGAGTCGGTCATGGCCGCCGATGGTCCGGCCACCAAAGTCACCATCCGCCCGCTGGCCGGAACCCGCCCGCGCGGCGCAACGCCGGAGCTGGATCTGGCGGCGGAGGCCGAACTCGTAGGCGACCCCAAAGAGCGCGCTGAGCATGTGATGCTGATTGACCTGGCGCGCAACGATATCGGGCGCATTGCGCAGACCGGCTCGGTCAAAGTGACCGACGCGTTTTGCGTGGAGCGCTACAGCCATGTGATGCATATCGTGAGCAATGTTGAGGGCTTGCTGAACCCGGGCATGCGCAATATGGACGTGCTGCGCGCCACCTTCCCGGCTGGCACCCTGACCGGCGCGCCCAAAGTGCACGCGATGGAACTGATTGACCAGCTCGAGCCCACCAAGCGCGGTATTTACGGCGGTGCTTGCGGGTACCTGAGTTATGCGGGCGATATGGACGTGGCGATTGCGATCCGCACGGGCATTGTGAAAAACCAGACGCTGTATGTGCAGGCGGCAGCCGGCGTCGTAGCCGACAGCGTGCCGGAAATGGAATGGGCCGAGACCGAGCACAAAGCGCGCGCGTTGCTGCGCGCGGCGGAGTTGGTTGAACAAGGATTGGAGTGACCGAGATGGACGCCGACACACTATTGAAAGTGCAGCACTGCGAAACCATGGTGCAGGTGCGCAGTTGTATCGATGCGATTGATGAGCAGGTGGTTGCGCTGCTGGCTGCACGCAGTGCCTATATCGCACAGGCGGCGCGCATCAAACAGCGCGCGGATCAAATTGTGGATCTGGAGCGTGTGGAGTACATCGTGCACAGGGTGCGTGACGCCATGGTTGCGCGTGCGGCGCCGCCCGACATTGCGGAGGTGACGTACCGCTCGCTGATTGGTGCCTCTATTGCCTTTGAGCAACAGGAATTCGCGCGGCTGCGCGCGGGAGAACGACCATGAAACTGCTGATGATCGATAACTACGACAGTTTCACGTACAACATCGTCCAGTATTTCGGCGAGCTGGGTGCCGAGGTGGAGGTGTTTCGCAATGACGAAATCACGCTGGAAGGTATTGCCCAGCGCGCGCCGGACCGGCTGGTGGTCTCGCCCGGACCATGCTCGCCCAACGAGGCGGGGATTTCGGTTTCTGCGATCCGCCATTTCATGGGCAAGTTGCCGATTTTGGGCGTGTGTCTGGGCCACCAAAGCATTGGTGCGGCGCTGGGCGGCACGATTGTGCGGGCGCAGACGCTGATGCACGGCAAAACCAGCGTCATCACCACCACGCAGGAAGGCGTTTTTGCCGGCTTGCCGCAGCAGTTCACGGTGAACCGTTACCACTCGCTGGCCATTGAGCGCAGCAGCTGCCCCCAAGAGCTGGCGGTGACGGCCTGGACCGATGATGGTGAAATCATGGCCGTGCGCCACACCGGTTTGGCGCATGCGGTGCGCATGGAAGGCGTGCAGTTTCACCCCGAGAGCATCCTGACCGAGCACGGCCATGCGATGCTGAAGAACTTTTTGAACTGAAGGACATCCGATGAGCACCATCGTCGATTTGCGCAGTGACACCGTGACCCGCCCCACACCCGGCATGCGCCAGGCCATGTTGCACGCCGAGGTCGGAGACGACGTTTTTGGCGACGACCCGACCGTGAATGCCTTGCAAGAGCGCATCGCCGGCATGACCGGCAAAGAAGCGGCGTTGTATATGCCCACGGGTACGCAGAGCAATTTGTGCGGCCTGCTGGCGCACTGCCAGCGCGGCGAGGAATACATCGTCGGCCAACTGGCCCATACCTACCGCTACGAAGGTGGCGGCGCCGCGGTTCTGGGCAGCATCCAACCGCAACCGCTGGTGATGGACGCGCAGGGCCGCATGGCGCTGAGCGATATCGCGGCGGCTATCAAGCCGGACGACGCCCACTTCGCCCGCACCCGCTTGCTGTGTCTGGAAAACACCTGGAATGGCAATGTGATGCCGCATGAATATCTGACCGGCGCAGCCGCGCTGGCGCGTGAGCATGGCCTGGCGGTGCATCTGGACGGCGCACGGGTATTCAATGCCGCGGTTGCCAACGCGGGCGAGGGCGGCGATTCGCTGGCGGCGCTGAGGCACATGACGGATGTGTTTGACAGCGTCTCTGTCTGTTTCAGTAAAGGGCTGGGCGCGCCCATGGGCTCGGCGCTGTGTGGCTCTAAGGAATTGATTGCCCGCGCGCACCGGATCCGTAAGATGACCGGCGGCGGTCTGCGCCAAGCCGGCGTGGTTGCTGCAGCGGCTATGTATGCGCTGGATCACCATGTTGATCGGTTGCGGCAGGACCACGCGATGGCGCAGCGCTTGGCCGCCGGATTGCAAGGGTTGTCCGGTCTCGCGGTGCGCTCGGCGCAAACCAATATCGTGTTTTTGGATGTGAGCGAGGGCCGTGGCCCGGCCTTGCTTGCGCACCTCAAGGCCGCTGGTGTGTTGGCTACCGGCATGCTCGGTTTGCGCTTCGTGACCCACCTGGACGTCGATGCTGAAGCCATCGACCGCGCCATCGCCGCCATCCGCGACTTCATTCAAAAGCACTAATTTCTGCAGGACCCCGCCCCATGTCCCACGCCATCACCATCACGCCGCAGGAAGCGCTGCAGCGCACCATCGAGCACCGTGAAATTTTTCACGACGAGATGCTGCACCTCATGCGCCAGATCATGGCAGGCGAAGTCTCTCCCGTGCTGCTGGCCGCGCTGATGACCGGCTTGCGCGTCAAAAAAGAAACCATTGGCGAAATCACTGCAGCTGCGCAGGTGATGCGGGAGTTCTCCACCAAGGTCGAAGTGTCCGACACCAAGAACTTGGTTGATATCGTGGGTACCGGGGGCGATGGCTCGCACACCTTCAACATCTCAACCTGTTCCATGTTCGTGGCCGCAGCAGCCGGTGCCAAAGTCAGCAAGCACGGTGGGCGTAGCGTCAGCAGCAAAAGCGGCAGCGCCGATGTGCTGGAGGCTTTGGGGCTGAATATCAACCTCTCCCCTGCGGCGATTGCGCAGTGCATCGCGCAGCAGGGCGTGGGCTTTATGTTCGCGCCGAATCACCACCCCGCGATGAAAAACGTGGCGCCGGTGCGGCGTGAGCTGGGCGTCAAAACCATGTTCAACATTCTGGGCCCGCTGACCAATCCAGCGAATGCGCCCAACATCCTGATGGGCGTGTTCCACGCCGATCTGGTCGGTATCCAGGTGCGCGCCCTGCAGCGCTTGGGCGCTCAGCACGCGCTGGTGGTTTACGGGCGTGACGGCATGGACGAAGTGAGTCTGGGCGCATCGACCCTCGTAGGTGAACTCAAAGACGGCGTGGTCAGCGAGTACGAAATCCATCCCGAAGATTTCGGCCTGGTAATGGCCAGCAGCCGGGCGCTCAAAGTACACACGGCTCAGGAGTCCAAAGCGATGCTGTTGGGCGTGCTGAACAAAGTGCCCGGCCCGGCCGCCGATATCGTGGTGCTCAATGCCGGGGCTGCGCTGTATGCCGCCAATGTGGCGCCCGATATCGCCGCAGGCATGGTGTTGGCCCGCGAGGCTATTGCCAGCGGTGCGGCCCGCGCCAAGTTGGACGCGCTGGTGACCTTGTCACAGACTTTGGCTACGGCCTGATCACGCATTGGATTTTTACATGTCGGACATTTTGGAAACCATCGTCGCTGTTAAACACCAGGAGGTGGCCGCTGCGCGCAAACGCAAACCGCTGGAGTTGGTGCGCCAAGACGCCGAGTCGCGCGTGTTGACCCGTGATTTTCTGGGTGCGATCCGCGACAAGATGGCAGCCGGTCAACCGGCCGTAATTGCCGAGATCAAAAAGGCCAGTCCATCCAAAGGCGTACTGCGCGAGGACTTTATTCCCGCTGATATTGCGCAAAGCTATGCCGAATACGGCGCGGCTTGTTTGTCTGTGTTGACCGATGTGCAGTTTTTTCAGGGCAGCGTTGATGCGCTCAAGCAGTCGCGCGCCTCTTGCCATTTGCCGGTGCTGCGCAAAGATTTCATGGTCGACGCCTACCAAATTTATGAATCGCGGGCCATGGGTGCCGATTGCATTCTTTTGATTGCCGCTTGCTTGGACGATGCCCGCATGCGCGACTTCGAGGCGATTGCGCATGGGCTTGGCATGGCGGTGCTGGTGGAGGTCCACGACGCAGCCGAGATGGAGCGCGCTTTGCAGCTCGCCACGCCGCTGATCGGCGTCAATAACCGCAACCTCAAAACCTTCGAGGTGTCCCTGGACACCACCTTGAGCTTGCGCGCGCAGGTCGGACCGCCGCGCATCATCGTGACCGAAAGCGGCATCCGCAGCCGCGATGACGTGCTGCGCATGGGCGCTGCCGGCGTGGGCGCATTTCTGGTGGGCGAGGCCTTTATGCGGGCAGCCGAACCCGGGCAGGCGCTGGCGGAGTTGTTTTTCCCGGCGCCGTGACTGCGTCCGGGGTGCCTGTCCAGCCGAATTACCTGCGGGCCACGGCCGCGCAACTGCTGACGGAATGGGCGGTGTACGGCCGCTATTACCGTGCCCGTATTGGTCCGGGGCCGGACGCGCCAATCGAAGATTTGCGGGATCGCCTGGAGATAGCGCCGCACGAATGGCCGCTGGCTGAAGTGGACGCCCGCGAGCCCGATCTGCTCGTGATCATGATGAACCCGGGCGCATCCAAGCCCTTGCAAGCGCTCTGGGATGGTGACAACCCAGGTGGCCTGGTTCCCGCACAGCCCGACCGGACCCAGTACCAGATCATGCGGCTTTTGCGGGCGGCGCAGGCATCGGGCCTGCCGTGGCGGCACGCCCGCGTGTTTAATTTGAGCGATCTGCGTACGCCCAAGAGCGCAGAAATGCTTGCCAAGCTGGATTTGTATGGACCGTATGACTGCCACAGCCTTTTCTCTTTCGCCCGCCAGGCCGAGTGCGTGCGCTGGTTTGCGTCGCGCGCCACCCCGGTTCTGTGCGGATGGGGTTTGAACCCGGGTTTGTCGGATTTGGCCGCGCGCGCATTGCTGGCTGTCGCGGGCCACCCGATCTTGGGTTTGTCGGAGGATGGCCTGCGCTTTCGCCATCCCTTGCCGCAAACCCAAAATTTCCAGCAACAGTGGTTGCTGGCGATGGCCGACCAAATCGGTGCATTTTCAAGGACTTAGGACCGATACAACAAGCAAGCCAGCGTCCTTACACAGAAAACTGGCATAATCTTCGGTTCACGATTGGAGAGGTGGCCGAGTGGTTAATGGCAGCAGACTGTAAATCTGCCCTCTTACGAGTACGCTGGTTCGAATCCAGCCCTCTCCACCAGTGCCAGCTTTTTGAGCGGGGTTCGTATAGTGGTAATACCTTAGCCTTCCAAGCTAAAGCGAGGAGTTCGATTCTCCTACCCCGCTCCATTTTCATCGATGGAGCGGTCAAGTTTTTTGAGGGAAAACCCTGTTTTCCCTCATGCCCATTTGGCTCAGTGGTAGAGCACTCCCTTGGTAAGGGAGAGGTCGCGGGTCCGATTCCCGCAATGGGCACCA
>CANIRI010000006.1 GCA_947469815.1 Comamonadaceae bacterium
ACGCTGGTGCGCGAGATCGCCACCCTGCGCGGTGACGTGTCCCAGTTCGTCGCGCCGCCGGTGTTGGCGCGTCTGCAAGCCAAGACCCGGCCTTAAATTTAATTGGGTATCGCGCCGTGGCTTTGATCATTACCGACGAGTGCATAAACTGCGATGTCTGCGAGCCCGAATGCCCCAACGCCGCCATCTCCATGGGCCCCGATATTTATGTGATCGAGCCCTCGAAATGCACCGAATGCGTCGGCCATTTTGACGAGCCCCAATGCGTGCAAGTCTGCCCGGTTGCCTGCATTCCGGTGGACCCCAACTGCGTGGAAGACAAGTCTACGCTGTGGCAGAAGTTTCGGCGGTTGCAGGCGGGGTGAGCGCCGCAGATTAAGCTGCGGCCGGTTGTGCCACCAACTTCACACCGAGCGCCGTGCAAACACGGGCGATCGTGTCAAAGCGGGGTTGCGAGTTGGGGCGAAGGGCCTTGTAAAGCGCCTCGCGTGTAAGACCTGCTGCGCGCGCCACCTCCGACATGCCACGTGCCCTTGCAATGACCCCAAGCGCATGGGTCAACTCGCCGGGGTCGTTTTCTTCCATCACGATGGTCAGGTATTCGGCGATGGCCTGGTCGCTGTCCAGGTGTTCGGCCATGTCAAATTCTGGCAAGTCAGCAACGTTTATTTTCTTAACCATGGTCAAACTCCAGGCTTTGCTTAACGGTGAGCATCTACGAAATGTAATCACTTGTTCACGGTTTCGAATCTGGCCCCCAGACCTCACCCTCCGCTAAAACCACACCGCACCTGCCCCAGCACCCCAAAGTCCATCACCACCGTGTCCAACGGGACGATGTCCATCGGCACTACGCATGTGCCGGTGGTGATGATGTGGCCGGCGGCCAGGGTTGCGCCCATGGCGGGGAGTTCGTTGGCCAGCCAGGTGAGCGCCAAGCGGGGGTCGCCGAGCACGTTGGCGCCTATGCCTTCGCGCTGCAGGCGCTGCCCAACATGGCCCACAACGCGGTGCGCTGCGAGGTCCAGCTGCCGCCACATATCGGGCGCTTTGGGCCCGAGCACGAATTGGTGGCCGCAGGCGTTGTCGGCAATCAACTGCGGCGCGCCGACCTTCACGTAGTCGGTATAGCGCGAGTCGGGAATCTCAATGGCGAGGTACAACGCCGACACGGCGTCCAGCACTTCGTGCATGGCGTAGGGCGTGGTGCGCGGGGGCAGATCACGGCCCATGCAAAACGCAAATTCGGCTTCGGCCACGCGCATGCGGTTTGCGCCAAAGGGCAGGGTGTCGCCGTCGTGGAAGACCATCTCGGCCAGTAAGCGCCCCGCAATCGGCCCGTCCACGTTGATGTGTTTTTGCCCCGCCACGCTGGTGGCCGCAATCTTCCAGCCAAACAAGGGCTCCTGGCTGTGGCCCTCGAGGTGCGCTTGTGCGGCGTAGGCCTGTGCGCGCGTGGTGGGGCGCAATGCTGGCGGCAAGGCCTCCAAGGTGCTGCCTTCTTTCCAGTGCCGCACCAGCAGGTCGGTGGCGGCTTTTGCTGAGGTGGTGTCCACGGGTGTGCTCCTGTTTTGTGGGCTTCAAGTTTAGGTGCGCGCCAGAGGTGCGGCTGGCGGCATGCCCGTGTTTGATTGGCAAATCTAGTTGCTTTTACAGGTATAGTTGCTTAGACGAACCAGCGGCCCCTGGCGGCCCGCCACGCGGTTCGTACCCATTTCAACTGTGTGCAGGGGATCCCCACCATGAAAAAGTCTGTCTTATCGGCTGTCGTTTTGTCGAGTCTGTTGTTGTGCGCGCAAGCGCAGGCACAGCTTTCGCCGCTGGGTATGTGGACCCCGATTGACGAGGCCAGCGGCAAGCCCTCGGCCGAAATCGTGATCAGCATGAACGCTGCCGGAACCCTATCCGGTGTGATTCAAAAAACCTTGATCGTTGCGCCCGGCACATCAGCAACCTGTGACAAATGCACAGACGACCGCAAGGGCAAACCCACGCAGGGCATGGAGATCATCCGCGGCGGCAAAAAGCTGGATGGCAAAGACGTGTGGGAGGGCGGGAAGATCCTCGACCCCAACGACGGCAAAGAATTCAGCGTGCGCTTCACGCCGATTGACGGGGGCAAGAAGATGGAGGTGCGCGGGTATGTTGGCTCGCCTATGTTGGGGAAAACGCAGACTTGGGTGCGGGGGGATAAGTAGGGGAATGGCCGGGCTGGTGCATCACGGTTATTGGAGCGGGGGCAGGTTGAAAGTGATCCAACTCGCTATTCCGCTGGGTCTAGTTGCTTATCGGCGAGAAGATATTCAGTCACGCAGCCTGTCTATAGCGGAAGGGCAATATGCGGAACCCTCTTACGGGCTCAATACCCCAAATGGGCGGTGACGTTCAGCTACCAGACAAGCATTGTTTCTACATCCAAGCTAAATTGACGAGGAAAAGTCGTGGTTTTACAAATCCAAAACCTAAAAAAGGCCAAAACCAATCTTATTGAATGCGATGTAGCGGCTTTTGACAACTCAGACAACAGTTTCGTTTGGTTTACGCGATTGATTCACGTTACTCGTTTTCGTCACATTTCGGACCTATCACTTGAGTTTAGTCACCCAGTTACCGCAATCGCAGGCGCCAACAGATCCGGGAAAACCAGCCTCCTTTTGCTTTTAGCATGTAGCCACGAAAAATTTAGTCGTCCAGATGCCACCTCATCCAATCGCGGCGTACGCGATCACGGATGGAACGATGTCCTCTCCTTCACTTCGCATGAAACCGTTAACGCTGACTATCAATATGAAATGAAATGGAGGCGCGCAAAGGATCCATTTGAGGGTGTAGGTAAGCGCCTACACACCTCTCGTGCCTGGAGTGGTCTAGGAAAGAAGAGCTCAGATAAGGCTCGAATAAACGCAAAAATTAGACAGCGGGAGGTGCGACTCATTGACTTAGAACGCTTACTCCCAGCTCGTGCTTTCTCGGATTCGTTGCTCCGGAAAGCGAACGTCGCCGATACCGCTGCGCTAAATGATGAGATTGTGCAGGCCTTTGCATACATATTTGATTCGCAAGTAACGTCTATTGCGCAAGCCGGGTTGCATCTAAATCGCCGTTGCTTCCTGATCAAGCGCGATGACGCGGTGTACTCAAGCTACAACGCTGCATCAGGCGAAGAGGCAGTCATCTATTTGCTGAAGGATTTGATCGAAAGTCCGCGCGAAAGCCTCATCTTGATCGAAGAGATAGAGGCGGGAATTCATCCATCTGTCTTGCGAAAGGTGATAGACATCGTGCACGTTGTAGCGTGGGCCCACAAAAAACAAGTCATTTTCACCACGCATTCGCCTACAGCACTCTCCGCTGTACATACTAATTCTCGTCGCTTTATTGAGGCAGCAAACGGCAAGTGGCGATGTACTTCCGGCGTCTCAATGCAAGCAGCGAGTAGCAAGATGGACTCGGTCGCTCATCCTCTGGTTCAACTCTATTGTGAGGACAATTTGGCTCAGTTTCTGGTCACTCGGCAACTTGTCGAACTCTCCGCAATAGAGCCGCATGTACAGCGATTGGTCAATGTAATCCCGTCAGGCACGATTGATCAAGTTAAGAACGACTACACAAGGCACAAGCGAAATTTTAGTCATTTGCGGGTGAAGCTGGGTTATTGCGGAGTCTTCGACGGCGACCATAAGAATGATCCAAATTATTCAAATTTTCACGAAAACAACGAGGAATTTACTGCATTCATTTATCCATATGACACGCCGGAAAAATTCCTTGTCCGAGCATATTTGGCAGTACATCCAAATGGGACACTCGAAACCCATCTTCAGCATGGTGACCATCACACACTATTTGACAAAATGATAGACCTCAGCCTCGCTACGGACAAAGAAGATGCGAGAAATCGTTGCTTTGATTTATTTAGCAATACGCCTGAGTATGAGAAACACTGTGTGGATCTTCGGGCGCTTATAAACCGTGCAATTGCTTACTTCACCGCGGTACCTGACTAGCTAACTGGGGCTATCAAATTCCATCGGCTGGCTGTTGGGGTTGTGGACTACGCGTATTGGAGCTGTCATTCAGCGCCTGCGGCGTCGAAGCAATACAAGCGGAGGTACGGTACTGCCGCGACTCGTCTAGAGATCCCACAAAGGTAGGAATTCCAGATCCTGAACCTCGTATCTTTACAACGCGACCCATTCACTATGCAGCACTACCAAGATACTGAAACCGGCATGATCCACGCATTTGATGATGCCTTTGATCCGCTGGTGTCGAGTAACCGAAACATTCCACGGACTCTAAGTAGAGACATCAAACAGAAGCCCGATGACACGCATGTATGGCATAAAGGTGAATGGATAAAGCCCGAGAAAGCGCCGCCGAATTACATACCTACCATCTCCAGTGTGCCTTCCTGCAACCCCGCATGGATAGCGTATCTGTGTCCTTACACTGCAATCTATAAAGATGCCACTAGCGGCCTGGGCATCACGCGGGACCAGATTAATGCGAACACCTATCCTGGGGAGAAATTAGCAGAAGTGGTTGCATCGCTTCATTTGGGTAATCCAACTGGCATACCAGCACTCGTGAGCTATGACGGGGCCGTAGCCATACCTCAGTGCGCTGATTTTCCGGACAAGATAAATGCCATCAGCAAGCTCAATGAATTGTTTTGCAGTCTTTTAATAGGTGGCGTGCACGCAGAGGTGGTTCATTCGGATAAGCTGGTGATAGGCTCGTTGCACGAAAAGACAAGCCTTTTCAGCTATACGCCTTCGTTGCATTCTTCCCTTCGATTGAAATGGGCGGCTCTGGCTGACCGTATCGTATTGTTGTCGCCCCCTCGGATACTCCGGGTGGCGGACATGCGAAATGCATTTAATGATGGACAGCGCGTAATCAATGCAATTGGCAATTTTTCACCGCTATTCCTCTTGGGTGGTTACACGGCTATGGTGTACGGGAACAATAGCGATTCTCTAAACAACCTCTGGATAACCGTAGAGCAACTTACTGAGCATTTATGGGTTAATCAATACAACAAGCAAGCGCTCTCGGCGCGTGTTGAGCGATGTCACGCGACGGTGAATAAGCAGATAAAGTCGGATCAGATATGGGCAAAGCAGCGACAACTTCGTCTTGCCAAAATTATCAGTAAGGCGTGCCATAAAACGCTCAGCATGGCTCGGCAAGCCCGCAATGACTTGGTCCACCACGGCAAAATTCCAACCGCGCAACTTATCGAACTGCTTTGGGGAGTGCTTCCTGAGCTACTTGAGATGGCGTCGGGTACCGCTACCCTCGGAGTCAGAAAGCTCGGCGGTGGTGTAGTCGAGAATTGGGGTATTCCTAAGAGGACAGACTTCAAGGAGTGGACCGAACTTGCTAGGGCTGTTTTAGCCTATCCGCTCAGATAGATCAAAGTGGGGTAAGGTCTTCCGTGGATCGTTAACTGGCCGGAAAGAAGTCATCCGCGAACGCCGGATCTTGGCCCTAAGCAGCCTCAATCAGACCGCAACCGCACGCGCCTCAAAATTGACTTGCAGTCGATCACGAATAGCCCGAAAAATCGCCGCCAAGTTATCCATGCTCGGATTCCCCGTAGGCGACAACATGCGGTGCAGGCTTTTGCTCGGCTTGGCTGTCAGCGTGGCGAGTTGCTCAAAACCCATGGTGGCATTCACCAAGTCACGCAAAATCAGCCGGGCCGTTTCGGGCTCACCATTCAGAAACAAAGTTGCAGCTTCATCCAAGAGCGCATGCGCAAAGGCCGCATCACCTTGAACGCGTTGGACAACTGTTTCATTGGAGTTTCGTGCCAGAGCCATATGTTTGTCTTTTGTATTGTTGGCGTTTGACTTGGCAGTCTGTGCCCCCTGCGGTTTTTTAACATGAAGCCAAGTGGATGCCGCCCGAGTTGACCAGTTCAAAGGAGTGTGATGATGGAAATCAAACCCATTCGTACCGAATCCGATTACCTAGCGGCGCTGCGCACGGTGTCCGCGCTGATTGACCTTGACCCTGCTGCCGATACGCCCGAAGGTGAGCTACTGGATGTGCTGGGGACACTGGTGCAGGCCTATGAAGCGAAGCACCACCCTATCGACCCTCCTGATCCGATTGAGGCAATCAAGTTCAGGATGGACCAGTCCGGCATGACGGTCAAAGACCTTGTGCCTTACATAGGCTCGCTCAATCGCGTTTACGAAGTCCTGTCCTACAAACGCTCGTTATCCCTCAACATGATTCGCAGGCTGTGCGATGGCCTCCATATTCCTGCCGAAGTACTCATCCGCGAGCCTGACCCTGTTGCCGCTTAATCGCGCTTCGCCCCTGAAGATGGACCGATGACCAACCTCTCCCCCGACCAACTAGCCCAAGCCCGCGCCCAATGGCGCTGGCGCGGCGCGGACCGTCCACCGTTTGCCGAAGCTCTTGCGCCAGGACAAACCTCCGTGTGGGATTTCCCGCGCCCGCCAGAGTTGGTGCGTGAGCTACGCGAGATTGTGGTGTGTTGGGGCGCGGTCGAAGTGGCGCGAACGCGCGGCGCGTGGGCGGTACGCGAGACCGCGCACCCGCCTACGTTCTACCTGCCGCTGGCGGATGTTGACCGTTCGCTTTTGCGCCCGGCGGGCGGCGGCTCGTTCTGCGAGTGGAAGGGCCCTGCGCGGTATTGGAATTTGGTCGATGGCGCGCGCCGCTTGGCAAAGGTCGCCTGGAGTTATCCGCAGCCCTTAGCGGGCGCAGAACCGCTGGCGGACTGCATCGCTTTCTACGCCCACGATCTCGATTGCACCGTGGGCGGCGCGCGGGTTGTTGCGCAACCCGGAGGTTTTTATGGCGGCTGGATCACGCCGGATTTGGCGGGTCCGTTTAAAGGCGAAGCTGGCAGCGGGGGTTGGTAGCGCGGGTGGCTGCCTTCATGCTGTTCAGTGGTAATCGTCTTCACGTTGGTGGCGAATGGCGCCGATGATGACGGTGTTGCTATCCACAATTTCGAACAGCGCCACATAGCCCGTGTGACCAAAAGGAATGACCAGCTCACGAATAAAAGCGCTACTTCCTACCTTGCGACAGGCAAACGGCGAAGATGTCAAAAATGCAATGCCGCTCTTGATTGCCTGCACGGCTTTTTCCGGAATGTTGAGGTCGCCGGTTTCGCTGTCCAGTTCACGTTGCAGAGCGAAGTCAAAAAGTTGCTCTAAATCTTCAGCTGCCACCTGGCTGAACACAACCCGGTATTTCATCCGGCGCGCTTCGCCTTGACTTGCCTGGCTGCCGCCAGTTTGGCCTCCAGCTTGGCAATCACTTGTTCAGTGGGAACACCGTTGCCATCGCGTTGGGTCGCCTCGATGGCAGAAATACCGCGACGAATGAATTCGGTTTGCGTCTTACGTTTGGTCACCGTCGCGCGAACCGCGTTTTCGACGAATTGGGACAGCGATTCACCTTGTTCCAGCACGCTTTCGAGCTCGAGCCGCAAATCAGGGGCAACACGGATGGGGGGGAGTGTGGCGGTTTTCATCGAACAATTGTATTGCAAGTGCAATGCAAATAGGGCATTTACCCATGCTCCCAGCGCTAACGCCCCTGCGCAGCGCTTGCCTTCGGCAGCGGCGCTTTGCGGGTCGTGATCGTGCGCGGCTTGAGCGCCTTCTGCCGCTCGGCCTCCGCTTTCGCGGCCAGTGCCGCTTGCGCTTTGGCTTCCTTCGCTGCTTCGGCTTCTTGCGCGAGGTAAGCTTTTTGCGCCGCCTGCTGCTGCTTTGCTTCTACGGCCTCTTGTTGTACGCGTTGCTTTCTCAGCGCCTCGGCCATGGCCGCGTCGTTTTGCACGGCGCGCGCAGCCTCTAACTGTTGCTGCGCAGAGCGAGGGTCTTCAGCATCGATGGTGCTGCCGCCCGCACAGGGCGTGTCTTGGTAGCGGGCGCCGCAGCGGTACACGGCGGCGCGCGCAGCGAGCGCGAAGGTGGATAAAACAAATACAAAAAGCAGCTGTGCTGCGTGGGTTCTGTGGCCCATCGAATCTCACTCCCTTATCCGCACCTGCCTTTCCGGTTTGGGACGCGGTGCTTTGCTTGTATGAACGGTCAGCATAGCCCGTGGCATGTCGCCGGTCAGAAAATCTGGCACGGCGCGCAGGCTGCGGTCTATGGCTTGGCCGATGCCGATTTTGTGGTCGAGCGACGGGATTTGCAAGACCCAATCGACCACTTCGTCTTTGGATCCGGGGTGGCCTATGCCCAGGCGCAAGCGCCAGTAGGCGGCGCTGCCGAGTTGGGCGTGGATGTCGCGCAGCCCGTTGTGGCCGGCGTGGCTGCCGTCGAACTTGAGCTTGGCCTCGCCGGGGGCGATGTCCAGCTCATCGTGTGCGACCAGCATTTCTTCGGGGGCGATTTTGTAAAAGCGCGCCAGCGCCGCCACCGATTTGCCCGAGAGGTTCATGAAGGTCTGGGGTTGCAGCAGCCATACGGTGTGCCCATCCACCGTGCAGCGGCCTGCGTAGCCATGGAAGTTGCGGTCCATCGCCAGCGTGACTTTGAGTGAGACGGCCAGCGCGTCAATAAACCAGAACCCCGCGTTGTGGCGGGTGTCGCGGTATTGCGGCCCGGGGTTGCCCAGGCCGACGAACAATTTGATCATGCAGGGATTCTAGGAGCCGCCCTGTATTCGGGCGCGCGGCCCTGCGGACACAAAAAAGCCCGCTAGAGCGGGCTTTTCGTGACGCAAGCTGAAGCAGCTTACTTCTTGGGCTTGGCTGCCTTGCCTTTGGCGTCTTTGGCCGGGGCTGCTACAGCTTCAACGACCTCTTCCACCGGCGCTGTGACCGAGACGATGACGGGGTTCTCTTTACCACGCGTGACGGCTTTGACACCGGCGGGCAGGGGAACGTCATTCACGTGCAGCGAGCTGCCTTTTTTCAGTCCGCTCAGGTCCACCGCGATGAACTCGGGCAGGTTGGCGGGCAGGCAGGCGATTTCCAGTTCGTTGGCAACGTGGTTGATCAGGCAGGCGTCGAGCTTGACGGCAGGCGACACATCTTCGCCGCTGAAGTGCAGTGGCACTTTCATGTGCAGCATGGTTGTGGCATCCACGCGCTGGAAGTCAGCGTGCAGGATCAACTGCTTGAAGGGGTGCATTTGCAGATCCCGCAGCAGCACTTTGCTGGTGTTGCCGTTCAGCTCCATGTCCAGAATCGAGGCGTGGAAAGCTTCTTTTTTGATGGCGTGCCACAAGGCGTTGTGGTCGAGCTCGATCGGCATGGGTTCGCCGGTTCCGCCGTAGACGATGCCGGGCGTGCGCCCCGTGATGCGGAGACGGCGGCTCGCACCCGTACCCTGCTTGCTGCGCTCAAAAGCGACAAATTTCATAACTACTCCTGTAAGAGCCCACCGCGACCAGTGCGACTCCGGTTGAAAAAGACCCGGTGCCAAAGCGCCAGGCCGACTTTTGCCTCGTCAAAACAAATTGTCTTGGTCCGAGAACAAACTCATCACCGACTCACCCTTGGAGATCCGCAAGATCGTTTCAGCGATCAGCGGGGCCACGGAGAGTTGGCGGATTTTGGGGCACACGGCGGCCTCACGGCTCAGCGGAATCGTGTCGGTCACCACGACTTCGTCGAGGGCGTCGCCGCGCTCGATGCGTTCGATGGCAGGGCCCGAAAAAATCGGGTGGGTGCAATAGGCATAGACTTTTTTCGCGCCGCGCTGTTTGAGCACCTCGGCCGCTTTGAGAAGGGTTCCGGCGGTGTCGATCATGTCGTCCATGATCACGCAGTTGCGGTTTTCAATCTCGCCGATCACGTGCATCACTTCGCTGACATTGGCGCGCGGACGGCGTTTGTCGATGATGGCCAGGTCGCAATCGAGTTGCTTGGCAATGGCGCGGGCCCGGACCACGCCGCCCACGTCGGGCGAAACCACAATCAGATCGTCATAGTTTTTCAACTGCAAATCAGCCAGCAGAACGGGCGATGCGTAAATGTTGTCTACGGGGATGTCAAAAAAGCCCTGGATCTGGTCGGCATGCAAGTCCATGGTCAGCAGCCGTGACACACCGGCGGTCTGCAGCATGTTGGCAACCATCTTGGCGGTGATGGGAACGCGGGTGGAGCGCGGGCGGCGGTCCTGGCGCGCGTAGCCGAAATAGGGGATAACGGCGGTGATCCGCTCGGCAGAGGCGCGCTTGAGCGCGTCCACCATGATCAGCAGCTCCATCAGGTTTTCGTTGGTGGGGGCGCAGGTGCTTTGGACCACAAAGACGTCGCGGGCGCGCACGTTTTGGTTGATCTCGACGGTGACTTCGCCGTCGGAGAACCGTCCTACTGCGGCCGAACCCAGGCTGATGCCCAAATTGCTCGCGATGTCCGCAGCCATGTCCGGATTCGCATTTCCGGTGAAGATCATGAAATCGGATTGAGGACTGGGTGCCTGCATAGTCGCTCCTGGGAGCTGTTTGAATTGACGGACCGTTACACACTTTGGCAGGGGAAGAAGGATTCGAACCTTCGCATGCTGGAATCAAAATCCAGTGCCTTAACCAACTTGGCGATTCCCCTACACGGGCTGGCACCGGAAAACCGGAACCAGCCGAAAACATTTCACCCTTCTGCCCAGCTCCGCAACGGATGCTCAGCCAGGGTGCTGCAGGTATGCAGCAAAAGACCTTCAGGCACTGCACCCATATCCAGGGCCCTTGTCAGCGGCGCAAAAACCGCGCTGCCCGAGCCCGTCATACGGGCTTGCAAACCTTGGGATGCCAGCCACGCAACAGCATCTTCTATGGGCGGGCAGAGCATTTGCGCCACTGGCTGCAAGTCGCTATGCCCGAAACCAAACCCGGCTTCCAGAAAGCCCGCGAGTATAGCAAGCCCCGTATTGCGGCACAGCCTTGGGTCCGTGAACAGGGCAGCCGTTGAAACACCCGCAGCCGGTTTGGCCACCACCAGCGGCGTCGGCGGCAGGTCGATGGCGGTAAGTTGTTCGCCCACGCCCTCCACCCAGGCGTTGCGTCCGAACAAAAAAAACGGCACGTCCGCGCCCAGCCGCAGTCCGATGGCCGAGAGCTGCGCGCGCGACAAACCCAGCTTCCACAAGCGGTTCAAGGCCAGTAAGGTGCTGGCGCAATCGGACGAGCCGCCGCCCAGACCGGCCTCGGCGGGCAGCACTTTGGCCACAGATATGTGCGCGCCCTGGGTGCAGCCGGTGGCTTCCTGCAACATGCGGGCTGCGCGCAGGCATAAGTCGTCTTTTGGCAGGGGCGCGAGCAAGTCTTCGCGGCTCAGCTGCGGGCCGCTGCGCAGTTCAAAGTGCAGGGTGTCGCACCAGTCCAGCAGCGCAAACACCGATTGCAAAAGGTGGTAACCATCGGATCGGCGCCCGACGATGTGCAAAAAGGTATTGATCTTGGCCGGTGCGGGCACGTCGTACAAGGCTTTCATGGCGCATCCCACACCAGCAGCAACTCCAGCCCCTCCTGGTTCGTGCCGGACTCTGCGGCTGCGGTTTTGCGCGCCCGCAGCCTACGCTCCGCGAAGCGTGAACGGTCCACCTCCCAGCCGGGCACGGTGGCGTTGCTGCCGTTCAGCCAGCCGAACACCGCGCTCAGCGGAACGCTGTGTCCCAGGCTGGCGGAAACCATGGCATCGGCGGACTTGTAAGTGTGGGTTTCGCCACCGCTTTGCAGCTCGGCAAAGCCCTCGCTCCAGCGCATGCTGGCCAGCGTGAGCCCCAGCATATTGAACAGCCCTAAGCTGCCGGCGCTGGCGTTGCCTTGCAGCTCAAAGCTGGCGCTCATATTGTTTTCTGAGTCACGCGGGTCTTTGATGGCGATGCGACCTTGCCAGAACGGGGCAGGCGCTTGCGGACGAAACCAGGCGCAGCCTGCCAGCAGCCCTGCCGCGGCGATTGCTGCGGCGCAGGCCCGGCGTTTCATGGCTTCTGGGTCAATCTGCGCACGGTGTCGCGCAGGGTCTCGTTGTCTGGATTCAGTTGCAGACCGCGCTCCCAGGTTTGTTGCGCGGCATCGCGTTGGCCCATGGCCCAGAGGACCTCGCCCCAGTGGGCGGCAATTTCTGCGTCCGGCTTGGCTTCGAAAGCGGTACGCAACAAGCTGTTGGCGGCGCTGAGATTGCCGCTGCGGAATTCCACCCAGCCCATGCTGTCGATGATGTACGGGTCTTGCGGCGCAAAGCTGAGCGCCTTTTGGATCAGGGCGCGGGCTTCCACCAGCTGCACGTTGCGGTCGGCCAGCGCGTAGCCCAGCGCGTTCATCGATTGGTAGTGATCGGGGTGCTTGGCAAGCAGTTTGCGCAGAATCTGCTCCATCGCGATGAGGTCTTTGAGCTTGTCGGCCGACATGGCCGCCTCATAGGCCAGCTCAGGATCCTGGGGGAAACGCACCATGGCCTCGGTCAGCAAGCGGTAGGCACCGGCCTCGTCTTTGCGGGCGCGCAGCAGCTCGACTTCGGCACTGACTTTGGCGCGCGCTTCTTCTTCGCCCTCGTCGGACATGGCGCTCACCAGCTCCTGCGCCGCATCCAACTGGCCTTGGGCCAGCAGCATCTGTACCCGTCGCTGGCTGACGCGGCGCTGGTCTTCGGGGCTGGTCAAGCGGTCCAGGTAGGAGTTGGCCAGCACGTAGTCTTTGTCGTTTTCGGCCAGGACCGCCAGCAGGAAATAGGCTTGCGCTGCGACCCGGCCACCGGCTATGGCGTCTTGGCCTGCCGCGTCGGGCTTTTCGAGAATCTCAGCGCAGCGCGCCAGTGCGGTTCGCGTGGCGTCGAGGTCTTTTTTCTGGAAAGCGATGGAGCCGCGTACCAGCCAGGCTTCAGCAGATGCTGGCCACAGAGCGGTCAGCGTTTGCGATTTGGCGTAGGCCTCTTCGACACGCGCCAGTTCCACCAAACGGCGCACATAGGCCAGGCCGCCATCCACAGGACCCGAGGCTTTGATGAATCCATCCAATATCTCGTCAGCTGGAGATTTTTCTGCCTGCACCAGGTACAGCGCCAGCGCGGCGATCTGCCGGTTATGGGGTTCGACCCGCGCACCGTTGAGGGCGGACTTGAGTGCCGAGGCCGGGTCCGAGGCCATGAGCTGCGTGGTGCCAACTGCCGCCCACACATGGGCGGCGAGCTTGCCGCGCGTCAGTTCGGGCGCCAGCGCCGACTGCACCACGGCTGCCACGCGCTTTTTGTCGGCAACCCGTGCGAAATAGCGCGGCACGTCGGTGATCGCTGCACCGCGCTCGGCCGGAGGGTAGGCCGCCAGGTCGGCGCGCAAGGGCTCAATGGTTTCATCCAGCCGGTTCAAGCCAACCAGGATTTGGATCACATAGCGGGCCGCGTCATGCGAGCCCGGAAACGCTTTGAGCCAAGTGCGGGCGGTCATCAGCGCGGTATCGCCGTCACGCGAGCGCAAGGCGAACTCGGTGGCGCGCTCGTAGGCCTGCGGGTCGTTGCTCATGCGTGCCAGGCTGAGCATCAGCGCGTGGGCTTGGACAAAGTCCTCTGCCAGGCTGCTCATTTCTGCCAGCAAGCCTTGGTAAAACGCCTGTGCGGTTTCGCCGGGTTTGGCCTGGAAGGTGGCCTGCGGCGTGGCCGCGCAGCCAGCGCTTGCCATGATCAGGGTTGCTAGGGACGACGCGACCGCAGTTTTCAATGCAGGGCGCAAAGGATGGAGAAAAGAGGGCTTGGAACGCATCGCCCCATCATAATCTGCGGCTCTCTTTGCGACGCCCACCATGCCCGAATTACCCGAAGTTGAAGTGACCCGCCTGGGCTTTGCCTCCGCCATTGCAGGCGCGCTGCTTGTGTCGGTCCGGCTAGGCAAGCCTTTGCGTTGGCCCTTGGGTTGTGACGCTGCCAGTCTGGTGGGCCAGCGGGTGCACGGCGTGCGCCGCCGGGGCAAATACCTTTTGTTGGACCTGGACAGCGGCATATTGCTCGTGCATCTGGGCATGTCCGGCAGTTTGACTTTCGCCGCCGCGGCTGGCGAGCCGGGTAAACATGACCACTTCGACTTGCACACCAGCGCGGGTGTTTTGCGTTTGAATGACCCGCGACGTTTTGGTGCGGTTGTTTTCGCCCCGTCCGAAGACAGCCCCGTGGCACACAAGCTCTTGGGCCGCTTGGGTGTGGAGCCTTTGGGCGAGGGCTTTGATCTGGCCGCCTTTATTGCGGCGATGCGCTTGCGAACCGCCCCGGTGAAACAGGTGCTGCTGGCGGGTGAGGTGGTGGTGGGGGTGGGTAATATTTATGCGTCCGAGGCGCTGTTTCAGGCCGGCATACGCCCCACGACCCGCGCCGTGCGCCTGAGCCGGCCGCGTCTGGCGCGGCTGCACCACGCGGTGCGCGATGTGCTGACCCGCGCCGTAGCCAAGGGCGGAAGCACCTTGCGCGACTTCTCCAATACGCAGGGCGAGTCTGGCTACTTCCAATTAGAGGCCATGGTGTACGGCCGTGCCGCACAGCCGTGCAAGGTGTGCGCCACGCCGATCCGCAGCATCCGGCAAGGCCAGCGCGCCACGTTTTTTTGCCCGCTGTGCCAAAAAGCGTGACCGCGCAGCCCTTTGCGATTGCGCAGCGGGTGTCGGACTGGCAGGCGCTGCATGGCCGCCACGACCTGCCCTGGCAAAACACCACAGACCCTTACCGCGTCTGGGTCTCCGAGATCATGCTGCAGCAAACCCAGGTATCGACTGTCGTGGCTTACTTCGACCGCTTTATGGCGCGTTTTCCCTCGGTGAGTGCGTTGGCTGCTGCGACGCAGGACGAGGTCTTGGGTTTGTGGAGCGGCTTGGGGTACTACAGCCGTGCCCGCAATTTGCACGCTTGCGCCCAAGCGGTGGTGCAGGCCCACGGCGGTGCGTTTCCACGCAGCGCCGCGCAACTGGCTGAGCTGCCGGGCATAGGGCGCTCGACTGCAGCGGCGATTGCGTCTTTGTGTTTTGGTGAGCGGGTGGCGATTCTGGACGCCAACGTGCGCCGCGTGCTCAGCCGCGCGCTGGGCTTTGGCGGTGACCTGGCTCAGGCCGCTAATGCTCGCGCGCTGTGGGACGCTGCCCAAGCCCTCCTGCCGCAACAAGACGGTGACGCGCCCACCGGCTTTTCCATGCAGCGCTACACCCAGGGCGTGATGGATCTGGGTGCCACCCTATGCTTGCCGCGCCAGCCCCGCTGCGGCACGTGCCCGCTGGCCGAAATCTGCGTGGCCCGCGTCCAGGATCGCGTGCGGGATTACCCGCTGCGCACCCGCAAGCTCAAACGCAGCGCGCAGCAGCTCTGGCTCTTGTGGCTGCAAGACGCCAGCGGCGCGGTCTGGCTGGACAAGCGACCTACGCCGGGCGTGTGGGCCGGTTTGTATTGCTTGCCTTTGTTTGACAGCGAGGCCGCGCTGTTGGCTGCTGCAGCCGGATGGAGCCAAGGCGCTGAACCCCAGGCATTGCCCGCATTTGTGCATGTGCTGACCCACAAGGATCTGCATTTGCATCCATGGCGGCTAACGCTTTTAAAGGAGCCGCCGCCGGGCTATGGGCCTGCCGCGGCACAGGGGGAGTGGTTTTCAGCTGCAGCCTGGCCGGGGCTGGGACTGCCTGCGCCGGTGCGCCGTTTGCTGGAGGCGGGGCAGGGCTAGGTTTCTAAGCGCCTTGCGCGGCCCTTCTAAACGTCGAGCTCGCGGTGGCGTTTGAGCGTGACCCAGGGCGCGTCTTTGCGGGCACTGAATACGCGGGTGAGCTGCTCCACCAGAAACACAGACCGGTGCTGCCCGCCGGTGCAGCCAATGGCCACGGTCACGTAGCTGCGCTGGTCTTTTGCCATGGGTTCCAGCCACTGCTGCAAAAACTGCGTAATGCCTTGCTGCATGGTTTGCACCTCGGTCTGCGAGGACAGGAAATCGGCCACCGGCGCGTCGCGTCCGGTGAGCTCGCGCAGGGCGGGTTCGTAATGCGGGTTGGGCAGCATGCGCACATCAAACACGTAGTCGGCGTCCACCGGTACGCCGCGCTTGAAGGCGAAGGACTCGAACACCAGCGTCATCTGCGTATTCGATGTGCGGGTGAGCTCTTTGATGTAGGCCTGCAGCCGCACCGAACGGATCGCGCTGGTATCCACAATGTGCGATTCGGCGCGGATGCTGAGCAGCAGTTCGCGCTCCAGTTCGATGGACTGCACCAGGTCGCGGCGCAGCTCTTCGCCATCCAGGTTTGCCTCGCCGGACCGGGTTTGCGCCAGCGGGTGTTTGCGCCGGGTCTCGGAATAGCGGCGCACCAGCGTGGCGGTTGATGCGTCCAAAAATATCGCCCGCACCATGTGGCCTTGGGCGCGCAGTGCCTGCAATTGCTCGGTCACCAGCTGCAAAGAAGCCCCGCTGCGCGCGTCGGTGGCAATAGCCACATGGGAGGCTTGCTGCTTGTGTTCCAGCGCCACAAAGTCTTGCAGCAATTCCGGTGGCAGGTTGTCCACGCAGTAGTAGCCAATGTCTTCCAGCGCGTGCAGAGCCACGGATTTGCCCGAGCCCGACATGCCGGTGATGATCACAATATTCATGGCAGTTCCTAGACTGTGCCGCGCAGCATTTCCCGGGCATGCGCCAGCGTGGTGGGGGTTTGTTTCTCGCCGCCCAGCATGCGCGCGATTTCCTGTACCCGCGCATCATCCACCACCGGTGTGACACGGCTGTGCGCGTGCTGACCGTCGGTGTTCTTGGCCACCACCAGATGTTGGTTGGCACATGCGGCGACTTGGGGCAGGTGGGTCACCGCCAGCACCTGGCGGTCCACGCCCAGCTTTTGCATCAGCCGCCCCACCGTGTGCGCCACCGCGCCGCCGATGCCGGAGTCCACTTCATCGAACACCAAAGTTGGCGCGCTGCCGAGCTGGCTGGTGGTCACCGCAATGGCCAGTGCAATGCGCGAGAGTTCGCCGCCCGAGGCCACTTTGCCCACAGGGCGTGGCGTGCTGCCCGCATGACCGGCCACCAAAAACTGTACCTCTTCCCAGCCGCTTTCCATGGCCTGGGCGGCGCGCTCCAGCGCCACCACAAACTGGCCGCCCCCCATGCCCAGGTCTTGCATGGCGCTGGTAATGGCTTTTGCCAAAAGCGGCGCGGCCTTGGCGCGGGCCTTGGATATCGTGCGGGCTTCGGCCTCAAAAGCCGCGCCTGCCGCGTCAACAGCGGCCTGCAAGGCGTCCAGGTCGCTGGCGGCTTCGAGTTGCGCGACTTGTTGCTTCCACTGCTTCCAGGTGGCGAAGAGTTGGGCCGGTGTTTGTTTGTAGCGGCGCGCCAGCGAGACCCACAAGGCCATGCGGGTGTCCAGATCCTGCAGCCGCGCGGGGTCCAGGTCCACATGGCGCAGGTAGGCGCGCAGGGTGCGCACAGTTTCTTCGGTTTGGGCCAAGGCCGCGTTGAGCATCTGCGCCGGTTCGGCAAAGCGCGATTCAATGCCTTGCTGCGGCTCCACGGCGGCGCAGGCTGTGTTCAGCCGCCCCAGCGCGCCGCCATCGTCACCATCCAGTGCATCGAGCGCGCTTTGGGCCGCGTCCAAAAGCGTCTGGCCGTTGGACAGGCGGCCGTGTTCGGTGTTCAGGCTTTCCCACTCGTCGGCCTGGGGCTGCAGCTTGTCGACTTCGCTGATTTGCCACTGCAGTTTGTCGCGTTGGTCTTGCAAATTGCTTTGTGCGGCCAGTGCGTCAGCGTGCGCGTTGCGGGCCGCTTGCCAGGTGTGCCAGTGGCGCGACAAGGCGGAGGTGGAGACTTGTGCGTAGGCGTCCAGCAGCGCGCGCACGGCCGCCGCGCGGGTCAGGCTTTGCCAAGCGTGCTGGCCATGGATGTCCAGCAGCAACTCGCCCACTGCGCGCAACTGCTGCGCCGTTGCCGGACTGCCGTTGACCCAGGCCCGGCTTTTGCCGGCCAGGTCCACGCTGCGCCGCAGCAACAAGCTGTCGTCTGCGGCAAAACCCTGCTCGGCGAGCAGCGCGTCCACCAAGGCGGTGTTCTCAAACTCCGCGCTGACCTCGGTGCGCTGCGCGCCTTCGCGGATCAGGCCCACATCGGCGCGCGCACCGGTGACCAACTGCAAGGCGTCAATCAGAATAGATTTGCCGGCGCCGGTCTCGCCTGTGAGCGCGGTGTAGCCGGAATGCAATTCCAACTCGAGTTCCTGCACGATGACGAAGTCGCGCAACACCATGCGTCGCAAAGCCATGGTCAGACCACCCCTTCGTTCCAGTGCAGTTTGTTGCGCAAGGTGTCAAAAAAGGTCCAGCCGCGCGGGTGCAAAAAGCGCACCGCGTGGCGCGAGCGGCTGACTTCGATGCGGTCGCCGTGTACCAGGGCGGCCAGCGATTGCATATCAAAGTTCGCGCTGGCGTCGCGCCCGGCCACCAGCTCGACGACGATCTCGGCGCTGTCATCCAGCACCAGCGGCCGGTTGGACAGGGTGTGCGGCGCAATCGGCACCAGCACCCAGGCGCGGGTTGCCGGGTGGATCATCGGGCCGCCCGCCGACAGGGCGTAGGCGGTGGAGCCGGTAGGCGTGGCAATGATCAGGCCGTCAGCGCGCTGCTTGGCGACAAAATGACCGTTGACCTCGACCCGCAGCTCAACCATGCCCGAGGTCGCGCCCCGGTTCACCACCACGTCGTTCATCGCCAGCGCCGAGAACACACACACCTTGTCCCGGATCACGCGGGCTTGGATCAGGCTGCGCTGCTCCTCGGCGTAGTCGCCGGCCAGCATGGGCGCCAGCGTGGTTTTGAACTGGTCCAGCGCGATGTCGGTGATAAAGCCCAGGCGCCCCTGGTTGATACCAATCAGCGGCACGCCGAATTCGGCCATGCGCCGCCCCATGCCCAGCATGGTTCCGTCGCCGCCCAGCACCACGCACACATCGCAGGCCGCGCCCAGTGCTTCGACACTCAGCGCCGGGTAATCCGGGTTGTCCAGGTGGCGCGCAGTGGATTCCTCCAGAAAGACTTCGCAGCCGCAATCGGCCAAAAACCCGGCCACGTCGGCCAGCAGCGCGCGCGACTCGCCTTGGGCGGCCAGGCCCGCGTTCGGGAATTTGCCGACCAGTGCGGCGCGCCGAAACGGAGGGTTTGTATGCGGGGACATGCTGAAATTACATCACTAAAATGATTTCATGCTTGACGACCGCTCCAAGATGCTGCTCAAGGCGCTCGTCGAGCGCTACATCGCCGACGGACAGCCGGTGGGCAGCCGCACCCTGTCCAAGTCGACCGGCCTGGAGCTGTCACCCGCCACGATTCGCAACGTCATGGCCGATCTGGAGGAATTGGGGCTGATCGTCAGCCCCCATACCTCCGCGGGGCGCATCCCCACGGCGCGGGGTTACCGATTGTTCGTGGACACCATGCTGACGGTGCAGCCGCAGCGCTTCGGTCAGCAGACGCTGGCCCCCGATCAGCCGCAAAAAGTGCTCTCCAACGCGGCCAACCTGCTGTCCAGCCTGTCGCAGTTTGTGGGCGTGGTGATGGCACCGCGGCGCAGCTCGGTTTTCCGGCATATCGAGTTTTTGCGTTTATCGGAAAAGCGGGTGCTGGTCATCATCGTCACGCCCGAGGGCGATGTGCAAAACCGGGTGCTGTTCACCAGCGTGGACCACACCCAGGCGCAATTGGCCGAGGCGGCAAACTTTTTGAACAGCCACTATGTGGGCATGGATATGGACCAGGTGCGCGAGATGCTCAAGCACGAGGTTGAGACCTTGCGAACCGAGATCGCCGCGCTGATGCAAGCCGCAGTTCACGCCAGCTCCGAGGCCATTGCCGAATCGCAGGACGAAATCATGATTTCCGGCGAGCGCAACTTGCTCTCAGTGGCCGACTTCTCCAGCAACATGGGGCAATTGCGCCGCGCGTTCGACCTGTTTGAGCAAAAGGCCCAAATCATGCGGCTGCTCGATACCGCAGGCAAGGCCGAGGGCGTGCGCATTTACATTGGCGGCGAAAGCCAAATTGTTCCGTTTGAGGAGCTGTCGGTGGTCAGCGCGCC